>CAZTXC010000012.1:9478-15118 GCA_964617855.1 uncultured Candidatus Saccharibacteria bacterium
ATACTGGTCATCAAGATGACCCTAACACTGGATGATGTTCGCCATTTGGCTGTGCTTTCACGTCTTTCCTTAAGCGATGATGAGTTGGAGCACTACCTCAAAGAATTAAACGCTATACTCCACTTTGTTGAGCAGTTACAGCAAGTGGATGTCACTGACTTGGAGCCAACCTACCAGGTGACGGGACTAACTAACGTTATGCGCGAAGATACAATCGAAGACCTCGGTACGCCTGCGGAGAAACTAATTACTCCAGATCGGCGCCATGACGGCTATATCAAAGTTGGGCGTGTTTTATGAGTATCCAGATAGCGAATAACCCTACCATTGCCTCAGTGTCGGAAGATATAAAGTCAGGCAAGCGTACCTGCGTAGACATCATCACCGGGGCCTTGAACAAGGCGGATGCCCATGTGCGCGGGGCTGGAAACAACGCGTTACTAGAAGTACTCCGTCCTAGTGCACTTGCTCAAGCAAAGCTCATTGATCAACAGATAGCAGAAGGGAAGGAACTCGGCCCACTGGCCGGTATTCCGTATATTGCTAAAGATAACTACGTTACCAAGGCTGGGCACACAACCGCCGCAAGCAACATCCTCGAACCATTTGAAAGCCCTTACCAAGGCACAGTCATTGATCGACTCGAGTCTGCCGGTGCGATTCTCATCGCCAAGGCTAACTTAGACGCCTTTGCTCACGGCTCAACAACCGAAAACAGCGATTTTGGAGCCACAACAAACCCGCATGATTCCTCATTGGTTCCTGGTGGCTCATCAGGAGGATCTGCAGCCGCAGTCGCGTTAGGTATTGCGCCATTTGCGCTCGGCACTGACACGGGTGGGTCCATTCGTTTACCGGCTAGTTTTTGCGGTGTTGTCGGCCTAAAACCAAGCTACGGTCTTGTTTCAAGATATGGTGTCATAGCCATGGCTAGTTCGACAGACTGCCCCGGACCGCTTGCAAACAATGTCGCAGATGCTGCGCTCGTCCTCGATATTATCACCGGGCGTGATCCAAGAGATAGTACGAGTGTTGAAAAAAATCCTAAAGGATATGCGCTCGACAAACCGGGATCACTCACGGGCAAAACCTTTGGAGTTGTTAAGCAATTCATGGAGGCGGGAATTGACGACTCTGTCAGATCGGCAATCGAATCTGCAATCGAGACTATTTCCAAAGCCGGGGGACGAGTGGTACCTATCGACATGCCGTCTCTAGATTTAGCCTTAGCCGTCTACTATACGATTGTCCCAGCCGAGATTAGCTCTAATCTGGCGCGATACGACGGAGTGCGCTATGGGATGAAATCATCAACAGGCAACCTCCAAGACAATTACACAGCCACGCGCACAAACGGGTTTGGGGATGAAAATAAGCGACGTATTATGATTGGTACCTTTGTAACCAGCAGTGGATACCACGACGCATACTACAAACGCGCACAAACTGTTCGCACAAAACTGATAAAAGAGTTTGCAAGTGCTCTACAAGATGTTGATTTTTTAATTGGCCCCGTGGCTGCACAAACAGCTTTCCCACTTAATAGCAAAAAAACCGACCCGCTGGCAATGTATTTAACTGATGTCATGACCGTTGCACCAAGTTTGGTGGGTGTACCTAGCTTAAGTTTACCGCTACCACGCAGTGTTGACGAATTACCCGTTGGGCTTCAGATTATTGCCGCTCAACAAAGTGACCGAGAACTACTTGAAACCGCACACGCACTAGAGGAGGTACTATGATTGAATCAATTATCGGGATACTAGTATTAGGAGCTTTGGCTTTATTTGCGGGCTTTGCGGCTTCAAAGCTAAAGCGCAGCGAGCTTGATAAGAATTACTATCGGCGACGCTGGCAGGAAATTCAAAACCTCCTCAAGACAACCGAGGGTCAACAGCTGTCTATCATTGAAGCTGATAAGCTCCTTGATGAAGCGCTAAAGAAGCTTCGATTTAGTGGCAAGACAATGGGGGAGCGCCTGGTATCGGCTCAGCGTAACTTTTCAAGTGCGAACAATGTGTGGACGGCGCATAAGCTTCGTAATCGATTGGTACACGAGCCGAGTGTTCGCCTCAATAAACGACAACTACAAAGTGCATTGAGTGCATTTAGGACGGCACTTAAGGATCTTGGGGCATTATGATTATAAGCGACGACATCAAGGCAAAGTACCGACCAACAATTGGTATTGAGTGTCACGTCCAGCTAAAAACGGCAACTAAACTCTTTGCGCCAATCGACAATGATGCCAGAGAAGCAGACCCAAACACAAAAGTTTCGGTTATTTGTTTTGGCATGCCTGGTGTCCTGCCGGTTCTGAATCGACATGCCGTAGACTTAGCAATTCGTGCTGGCCATGCCTTAAACGCACACATCAACACTCGAAGCAGCTTTGATCGTAAGCATTACTTTTACCCAGATCTACCCAAAGGCTACCAGATTACGCAATTTGCTGAGCCGATTGTCGGCCCAGGCGTTATTCATGTTCCGGTGGGCGAAGAGGTTGTCGATGTCCGCATTACCCGGGCTCATCTGGAAGAAGACGCCGGCAAATCAATTCATCCTAAAGGCAGTGACCACTCACTTGTCGACCTCAACAGAGCTGGCACACCACTGCTAGAAATTGTCTCTGAGCCAGACATGCACACGGCTGCTGAGGCCAGAGCTTACGCAGAAGAGCTTTATTTACTAATGAAATATGCACAGGTTTCTGAAGCAGATCTTTATCATGGCAACATGCGTTTTGATGTTAACATCTCTGTCGCCCCAAAGGACAGCACGCAACTCGGCAATCGGGCTGAAGTTAAGAATCTCAATTCTTTCCGAAGCGTTGAACGAGCAGTGGAATATGAAGTAGCTCGACAGATTGAGTTGTTAGAAAAGGGTCAGACTGTCGTACAGGAAACCCGAGGTTGGGATGAGGACAGGAGTAAAACTACCTCCCAGCGAAGCAAAGAGGATGCTCACGACTACCGTTATTTTCCCGATCCCGACATCCCGCCTCTGCTACTTGACCAAGCAACCATAAACGAAGTAGCCCATCAACTACCGCAACTTCCAGCACACTATCGAAAGATGTTCACGGATCTGGGCTTAGAGCAGGGCGTCATCGCCAGTCTTGTCGGGTCGCCCGAAAATAGTCGTCTTGTCGCGAGCTTGGTAGATGAGCACGGCGTAGACACTGCAAAACGAGTTGCTTTGTGGCTCGTGAACCTTCTGACTAACATGGGCGCCAAAGAGATATCTAAGACTGTGTTCGTTGAATTATCACAACTAGTTACAGACCAGAAGGTCTCAGCCACCGCAGCCAAAGAGATTGTATTAGACCTTGCGTCAAATGGCGGGACCGCTCAGGGTGCGGCCGAAAAACTTGGGCTCTTACAAGAATCGAATGTGGATGCCTTGGAGCCGATTGTAAAGCAAGTTTTAGCTGATAACCCCCAGGCTTTAGCAGATATCAAGAACGGGGAGGCCAAAGCTAAGGGCTTTTTAGTTGGTCAGATAATGAAGGTAACTAAAGGCCGTGCGAACCCACAACTCGTCAATCAGTTGATTGATAAGTTTATGTAGCCAAAGTTGCAGATAACAACAATAAGCGGGTATACTGTCAACACATGGACGCTTTCGAAATACTTGTCGTCATTCTCTCGGTTAGTCTATTTATATTATTGATCTGCACGATAATTTTTGTCATAAAGCTCACGCAGCTCCTAAAGCTTATTCAGCGTATTAGTGAGCGAGCAGAGAACGTTATGGAAGACGTGGAGTCAGTTGGAGAATTTTTCAAACGCAGCGCCGGACCAGTTGCGATCGGGCGGTTGGTCGGCATGCTTATACAAAACGTAACGCACACTGGCGACAAGAAAGGAAGGAAGTAGTATGGCCAAAGATAAATCAGGACGCAACTTAGCTATTGGTGCGGTTTTTGGCGCCGTGGCAGGATTCGTAACAGGCATTTTAACTGCTCCTAAAAAGGGAATTGAAACCCGTAAAGATATCGAAAAAGCCGCTAAAAAGGTTAGTGGGTCGGTAGAACAAAATCTCAAAAACCACTACCGAGACCTATCGAAACACTACGACAACATTAAGGCGCAACTAGCCGGCGCTGCTGGTAAGGGCAAAACCGAACTCGAAGAGCTGCTCCCAAAGCTCGAAGCTGCCAAGGATGAACTGAAAGACTTGCTGAGTACTGTCCGCGATGGCGTTGCCGATGACGAACGAGTTAAAAAAGTCATAAAAGAAACCGAAGCGACAATCAAAAAAGCTGCCAAGCATATCAAATAGTACATAGGTAGTATTGTTCAAACATCGTAAAATAGGTGTATATGAGATTGTTTTGATATGGCCAAAGAACTAACGGCCAAAGATTATGTGCATTTGCACAACCATACCCATCACAGCTTGCTTGATGGGCTGCAAAAGATCCCGCCGATGGTAGCTCGGGCTAAAGAGCTGGGCATGGAAGCAATTGCTATTACGGATCATGGTACGCTTGCGGGTGCGATCGAGTTTTATAAAGAAGCCACATCAAACAACTTTAAACCGATTATCGGCATAGAAACATATGTAGCATCGCGTAAGCACACCGACAAAGACCCCTCAAAAGACAAAGGCCGTTACCACCTCATCCTCCTAGCCATGAACAATGTCGGATACGAAAATCTCATGCGACTGAGTAGTATCGCTAACCTTGAAGGCTTTTACCATAAGCCGCGTATTGATCATGACCTGCTTGAAAAGTACAACGAGGGCCTCATCTGCCTTTCGGGCTGTATCGGCGGTGAGGTTGGGGATGCACTTCGTAATGGACAAGACGCCCAAGCCATTGAACTCATTCAGTGGTATAAAGGAATTTTTGGTGACCGCTACTATCTTGAGGTGCAGGATCACGGACACTCGTGGGAAGAGCAACGTCAGGTGAATGAAAAACTGCTCGCCCTCGGCAAGCAACTTGATGTTCCCTGCGTTGTTACAGCCGATGCGCACTACCTAACCCACGAAGACCAAGAAGCACATGAAATATTACTATGCGTTCAAACTGGTGCGTTTTTAAGTGACCAGGACCGCATGACACTAAAAGACACCGATCTTTACCTAACTGACCCTGGCGATATTATCAAACGATGGAGCGAGACTCCCGAAGTGATTACGAATACCAAGGTGATTGCCGATCGCTGCGAAATAAGCATCGAGTTGGGAAATATACTAATCCCAAAGTTTAACGTGCCAAAGGGTCAAACCGAAAAGTCGGTACTTATTGAGAACGTCTATCGGGGCCTCGCATGGAGGTACACCGAAACAGATGAGGATAAGGCAAACAAATTGTCAGTTGAGGCGGCCAAGAAGCTGCTATCTACTGAGGTTCTAGAACGAGTTGAATTTGAGTTGAGTGTAATTGATACCATGGGGTTCTGCGGCTACTTTCTTATCGTTGCGGACTTTATCAACTGGGGGAAGAACAGGGGAATCGTTTTTGGGCCTGGCCGAGGCTCGGCTGCTGGGTCGATTGTTGCCTACGCACTTAAGATTACAGATCTTGACCCAATAGGGTATGACCTGCTGTTTGAACGCTTCCTTAATCCTGATCGCATATCGATGCCTGATATTGATATCGACATTCAAGACTCGCGACGTGACGAA
>CAZTXC010000013.1:0-14984 GCA_964617855.1 uncultured Candidatus Saccharibacteria bacterium
GTGGTTATGCCATAGTGTTGAGCGTCCACAAGCCGATGATCCATTTGTAATACAATGACTACCTTAGGTGCTATCTGAGCCCCGGTTGCTCGGTCTTTATGGGCCAGCCCTGCCATGCTGCGCAACCATGTGTTGGTGGTTTTGTCGTAGTTGTAGTCGACGTGGAACAGATAGCTCGAAATATCAAAGCTTATCTTTGTAACAGCAGGCACAGCTGTTTTGGCGTCGGCTTTGTCTGCCTTGCGTGACCACGGCGTGTATTCGCTTTTTGTGAAACCTTTCTGGGCCATCAATTTATCGATGGTTTCTGTCTCGGTATACATGTTATGCGGTGCGTACCTATCGCTGGTGCGATGGTAGTAGTTGCCGTTGGCGAATTGGTCGAGGTCGCGCATCTTAGTAGATTTGACCTGCTCGAGTGCCTCGGGGCTACCGCCAACGTGGCCTACGGCAGCTTGAAACGGTAGCGCCCAGTCGATGTAGTATGGTCGAATACTACGGACGGGCCCGAGTGATGCCGGCTTTGTGTCTTGGAAGAGAGCCAAAAACCTCGTGATACCACCTTCAGCTGTGGCTTCAAACACAACACCTGCCTCTGCGAGGCCAGATTGAGGCCGGGCTTCGGGGCTGTTTTCAATCATCATGCCAGTGACAGGTCGTGTGGCAAGTTCTGGGGCGACCTGCACGCCACTTAGCGGCGAGGCGACTGTCGTAGGCTTTGGAGGCTCCTCCTGCTTCTTGGTTACCACTTTAGGTTTTGTTGTAGGTGCTGGTTTGTTGCGCAATAGTAAATATCCGCCTAGTCCAAAAGCAATAATAGCAAGAATGAGCAGCGCAATACTTAGCTTGCGGTGCGTCTTGAGCCACCATTTGAGTTTGCGGGAGTGCCCAGCTTGTTTTGGCTTGGTGGCGGCGGGTTTTGGTGGAACATTACTGCCGGAACGGGTCACGACAGAAGGTGGTGTTTGATCTTCAATCACAACCTCATCGTCAGAGGAATTCTTCATAGCGACGATTATAGCACAAGCGTAATGGCTAGAGCAGGCTCAAGGCTCGCTCAATGCGTTGTGTCACCCGTTCTCGGCCAAGTACATGCATGGTGTCGCCTATCGGCGGCGAGAAAGTCGCGGCGGTAAGTGCAACGCGCAGTAGCTTGAAGAGTTCACCTGGTTTTGAGTTTTGATCTTCTAATAGCTCGTGGAGGCGAGTGTTCAGATCGTCGACCGAGTAATCACTGCCCTGCAATGAAACGAGCGTTGCGCTGAGCAACTCATGAGCTCTTGGTGTGGCAACAACGTTCGTTAGGGCATCGTCGGTTAGCTGTGGTGTTTCAAAAAAGTAATTGCTAAGCTCCGGGAGTTCACTGAACATTTTGAGACGTTCTTGTACGGCACCGAGCACTTGTTTTTTATATCCTTCGTCATGATCTTGCGCTCCATTTGGCCAGAAGTGATCGTCGATTAAGTCGTATAATTTATCGACCGAAAGGTTCCGAATATGATGGCCGCTTATCCAAACAAGGCGGTCGGTATCAAATCGTGCCCCACTCTTTTGCACACGGTCAAGCGAGAACTTACTAATAAGCTCATCGATAGTAAACACTTCTTGCTCAGTCCCGTCGTTCCAACCCAAAGATGCTAAAAAGTTGTTGAGTGCCCCTGGTAGAAACCCGTCATCCCGGTACGCCAGTACGTCCTTTGCTCCATCGCGCTTACTGAGTTTCTTGTTGCCATCTTTACCCAAAATTGGTGGTAGTGTTGCGAGCTTGGGTGGTGTAATGTCCAGTGCTTCGTAAAGACTGAGGAACCTTGGGGTGCTTGCAATAAATTCATCAGCCCTCAAGACGTGGGTGATCTCCATTTCTTTATCGTCAACAATGTGCGCGAAATTGTATGTTGGGTAGCCATCGCTTTTTATAAGAATAAAATCATCAAGTGCTTCTGGCCCGGCGCTGAGCTTTCCGCGAACTTCATCGTGCCAACGGTAGGGTTTTATCTCAGGTGTTTTAAAACGAAGTGGCTGTGTGCCATCCCAGGCTGGTGGGTTGTCTGGGCGATGGTCTCGATACAGGAAGGCTTTTTTACTTGCTTTGGCTTCATCACGAAAGGCTTGTATTTCTTCAATGGAATATGGATCTGCGTAGGCCAGGCCTTTGTCGATGAGCTTTTGAGCGTACTCCTTATATATGTGTAGTCGGTCTGACTGCAGGATAACTTCACCATCCCAGTTGATTCCAAGCCACTGCAATGTTTCTTTAATATGTTCAACCGAACCGGCTACCTCGCGGGCTTTATCGGTGTCTTCAATGCGTAGGTGGAACTCCCCACCTTGCTGCTTAGCCAACAACCAAGCATACAGGGCTGTACGGACGCCACCAACATGCATAAAGCCGGTCGGGCTTGGTGCAAAGCGAGTAATGGTCTTAGTTGGCATGGGCATAATTGTAGCAATCATATCTGGTAATAAAAAGTGAGGCTAGGGACCACGGTGGTGTGCGTACAAGACGCGACGGTCCACCGTGGCCCAGCCAGTTCTCACTCCGACGCGAAGGTGAACTCGGTTGGCAGGTGCTGACGGAGTTCGAGGAGGCTCATGACCTTGATGGCCTCGGGTGCGTGTTCCCGACACAAGGGTACGAGACCGTCGTTGATTAGTCTGCCGAACTCGTCCGGCAACAGGTTAGGTGGAACCTCGGTGAGTGTACCCATGTACTCGCTAGCAGCGGTGCAGTGCTCGATGGAGCACCGGTTCGGCACCCACACCTTAAGCACGTGCTGGGTTTGAGCTCGCCAGCCCCTGAAGCCTGGGATGACTCGCCCCGTGTAGCTGCACATCAGCAGGACGACGTTTGGGTTATGGGCAAAGTAGAGGTGTCGACACAAGTTTGCTAGCGAGTTCTGGGAATAGAAGCCGCATGTGCAATCCGGGTCTGGTGCCGAGTGAGATTCCCCACTCTCTTCGTCGTCACAGATGCCGCAGGTGGCTTGGGCGCGGACGCCAAACGTATCCCATCGTGTCATTGACTGAAATTGCACCACGTCGTCCATAAGCCACAGTCGAGCGAAGCGAAAGCCGACACATTCGTAGGCTGACGCACCGGGCTTGGCTTTGACCAGGCTTACCAATTGGTCGTACGGAAACCCCTTAACTTCGGCGTAATGTTCGCGGTAGCGTCGTAGGCCCATGTTAGCCTCGAGCTTGGTGAGTATGTACAGCGCACTGACTGAGCCGACACACCAAGCAAGTAGATGAATGGCAGTTGACTGCCAGTCGGCGTGGATCTTCCAGATGACCGTGCTGCCTAGAGCCAGCCAGAACACGTACGGGTATTGCTTGTACAAGGCGCGTAGACGCCGCCAAAGCTTTTGCATGCCTCCCCTTTCGCGGAAGTCGGAATGTGAAAGAACTTAACAAACAATAGAATAAAATTTATAAAAAAGCAAATACTTGTAATAAGTTTGCTGGTGCTGAGCAGAAAGTGAGCGACGGATGTCGCATCAACGACCTGCCCAGCACGCAGCGTGTCCCGTTGCGTCACACGAAGGCGACGTCGATGCCGAGTTCACGGCGAAGGTCCGCCAGACTCCAGCGCTGCCCGCTCGAAGGGGCGTGTTCTGCGCAGCGAGCCGTGAAGCTCCCACCTGACTTCGAGGTGAGCAGGTAGAGTGCCTCGGCTGCTTCGCTGCAGTGGAGCTGGCTGCACGCATGCGGCAGCCAGAGCCTAAGGACGGTCTGTGTCTGAGCTCGTGCCCCTTTGGTGCCGGGAATGATAGTCCCGGTGTAGGAGCACTCCAGCAGCACGCTGGTGCCGTACGGAGAGACCATACCCTCCAAGTCAGCAGCTGTGGGCTTGGAATAGAACCCACACTGGCAGTCCGGGTGGGGTGCCTCGTGCTGATAGCTGACCGAGTGCTTCCATGGCATCGGGTCGCTGGGCATACAGACTGCTTCGCCGCGTACACCAAAGTTGCCTCGATTGGTGATGCTGCCGAACCGAACGCCGTTCGCAGTTGGCAGCAGGTAGGCCATTCGGTACCCTACGAAGTCGTACGGGCGCTCAGGCGGGGCCTGGTCGTCGACCGACTGCAGGTGTTCCTTACTCCATGACGTGAGGTTATCGCCTCCCATCAAGGTGATGTAGGCAGTGCCTACCAACATGAAAGTACACATGCCTAGCACCAGCGACCCGCCGATACCCAGTAGGAGCACGCCCAGGCTTGCCAGGATGGCAAGCGGGATGCCGGCTTCCGCCTGCACATCACCGAACGTCTCGATGCTTCGAACCAAGGCATAGGTAATCGCCACCAGCAGGCCACCAAGTATGCCGGCGGTGCCTGCCAGGAAGATTGACTTGGCTAGCGCCTGAAAGACGCGGTTCTGCCGCATCATGCCGGCACGGGTTGTGTCTCGGGGGCCTCCGTCGGTGTCTCGACGGGGGCGTCGTCGGGTTCACTTGGCGACCCCGGGCTGGCGGGAACCGTTGCTGGTTCAACCGGTGCCGGCGGTGCCATCGGATCCGGAATCGACTCCGGGAACTCCTCCGGAACGGTGTCCGGCGTGGCGGGCTCTTCGATGTGGATCGGCTCACCTTCGATACCGATGTCCATTTCCCCTCCTTAGGGCTAAGTTGTGAACGAACAGATTGGACGAAAGTTACCGTACCATTTTTATTGATAATAAGCAATAAGTGTAAATAGAGTTCCCGAGTCGAGGAGAGTGAGCGAAGAACGCATCAAACCCTCCCCGACTCGAGCAGTCGATAGTCGTCAGTTAGACGAAGTACACCTCGCACTGGAACTCGCTTCGGATGTCTGCCAGGCTCCAGCTTTGTGGTGCTTGCGCGGCGTGCGTGCTGCAGAACGGCGCCACCATGAATCGGCCATTGACCAGATTGTGCGCCAGATGATTGGCGTTCGTGTGACAGCGAGGCGCACTACACTTCTTGGGTATCCACAAGCGCAGGATGCGCTGGTGCTCGGCGCGTGAGCCCTTGGTCCCAGGAATGATGTGGCCACTGTAGGAGGCCTCAAGTATGCAAGCCCGATGCCGGTAGCCTCCAATGGTGTTTGCCTTGAACATCAGAGCGAGGCTGCCAAGCGATTTGCGCGAGTACCACCCGCACGTGCAATCCGGGTGTGGTGCTTGGTGGGTTTGCCGTCTGCTGTGGTTGCGAAGGAACAACCGATGCACATCACTCTCCTTGTGGCACCGCGCTTGCTCACTCCCCGAGAACACTTGGTAGTAGACGATCCCGGATAACAGGAGCGTATCGGCCACACAATGGAAGCGCGCGTAGCGGTAGCCAACATGCTGGTAGTTGGCGGGTTTCCGAACCTGTATGGCTAGCCTGCACAACGTCCGCATGGGGAAACTGCGTCCAGCCAACAGTTCTGGATTACTCGAGAGCATCCCGAGCCAAACGAACAAGATGAGGGCGAAAAATCCGACCTTGCGAACGAGTGGCCAAACGACGAGCATCCCAATGATGTAGCCACGGGTATCGTGAAGCTCGAGCACCTTGGTGACGACCGAGTTTGAGCAGACGGACACCAGGAATAGCACAATGGGAGTCGTCTCGTCGATCTTTGCGGGTAGGTACAGCCTCAAAAGCCATATCAGAACCTTTTTCACGGTGCCTCCTGGGGCGCTTTGCGTTGTGAACGAACTATCGAAGGTTCAAATAATAAAACAAAGCAATAAGTTGGTCAATTGCTATGAAGAGTACTAGACAATAAATCAATTTAGTTGTATCGTACATGTTAGATGTCAACTCTGTTGGCATGTTGTTTAACAAGTTATGTCTGTGGTATCCGTCCATTCGGTCATAAGTGCACAACTACTATTGTGCCCTGCTGTCCGAATGGATCGGATGTAAATGAGACCAAAGGAGGTGATTCGTGCGCCTTCGTGCTCGCGATCTGACCTTTCTGCAGTACTCCTCGAACATCAACGAGGGCTTCAGCCTTCCGACGTTGATGCTTCTGAGCCTCCTGCCTGCTGTGCCGTGCGCGGCTTTGATTCAGCTGGTGGTGACCGCTCTGACTGACATCGGTTTCTGGTCGGTGTGGTTGTTCGTTGCGGTGTACGTGTGCTTTCAGGCGGCATTGCTCATATCGTTGTCCAGCGTCTGCTTCGACAAGTATTTCATTGCGGACATGCCCTGGAGCAACGTCGCGACGTGGGTGTTTGTTGCCGTGTTCTTGGCCCTGCCAATTGGTGGAATCTGCCTTTTGGTGAGCTATAAGGCGATGAAAGCCGATCGCCGCGCAGAACATGAGACCCTGGAGGGCCTCCTGCCGCAAGAAGTTGCGGAGGCGGAGATTGCCCAAGAGGTTCGTGACCTGCTCGATCGTGTGACGCCCGAGGAAGTCGAACGGTTGTGGGATGACATCCTGCCACCCGAACCGCCTCAACCTGCTGTTGTGCCTGGAGTCAACCAGGCCGACGATCCCGCCTGGTTGCGTGAAGCGCGCCGGCAGGACGCAGCAGAAGCTGAACTCAACAACGAGATCAGGGTGGCGAAAGCCAAGTACGGTCCCGAAGGATCGCCCTACTACTCGTCGCCCAACGCCGTCCGAGAGCGGTATATCGATCTTCGGAGTGAATACTTTGGGCAGGCTCGCACACGTGAATTGCGGGCAGCTCAAAGCAGAGTCGATGACGCTCAAAGTGAGATCGACTCCCTCAAGCAGAGATGCACCGAGGCCACGGCCAGGGCGAAGAGCCTCAAGAGTAGGTACGGTGATGACAGTTACGACTTTCGAAGTGCTGTCGAGGCCGCCAATGACCTGGCCAAGCAACTGCGTGCAGCGCAAGCCACGCACAATGCCCTTAAGGCCACACTCAAGCAGTTGACCGCTGCCGATTCGAAGGCGGTCACGGCCAAGACGGCTGCGGATGAGTTCACCAAGCTTCTGGCCTTGCCGAACGTGCAGGCCGTGCAGCTCATGGATGGCGACATCCGAGTGATCGTGACGCCCCGGATCAAGTATCGACGTGTCAAGTACGACCTCGGTGACTGGGGTATTCGCTTTGGCGAAGACGGCCGTGTGCAAGTGCGGTTGATCCGTGAAGGTTTGAGGCCCGAGTGGCTGTATCACGGAATTAGGCATCCTGCCTACCGCTACGTCAGAGATCATGGCAGGTTCTGCTTCTCTGGTCGAGAGCCAGAACTGGATCGCTTGGCTGCCAGTGGTCAGTTCTACGAACTGGTCGCTCTGGCAGTGGAGTGCATGCACCACATCAACCCCGAAGACCGGCAGTACATCCCCGAGGCTTACCAAAGGAGCTAACGTTGAACCCGTTCACCCAACCACCCATACCAGGAGTGGCGGGTAGCCCGCTGGGCTGGCCGACCATTCGCTGCAACCTGCCGGACTGGGAGCAGATGATGGACTGGGTCAAGGCCTGTCGTGTCGAAGTCAACGGCTTCGGCTACGTGGACTACGACCCTGCCACGCACAGTCTGTGGCTGCATCATCCGTTCCTGGTCGACCAGACGGCCTCCCTGGCCGGCGTCGAGACGGACGCCAAGGCGTACGCCAAGTTCCAGGACGAGGCGGTTCGCGCCGGCTTCTCGCTCGAGAACCTCCGGCTCCAGTGGCACAGCCACGTCGACGGTCCAGTCGTGTTCAGCAAGATCGACACGGACAACATGGCGCGCTGGCCGGGAGAGTTGCTGGTCAGTGTGGTCTTCAACAAGCGCGGCGAGTACTGTTGCCGGCTGGACGTCAAGCGTCCCCTGCCGCTCAGCGTCGAGCTTCCGGTGCAGATCAACTTGCCCGGGCCAACACCCGAGCGACTGCGGCAGGCGCACGCTGACATCAAGGCCTTCGTCAAGGACGTCACGCCCAAGCCCATTCTCCGGCCCATGGGCAAGCCTGCCCCGGCACGGAGCGCAGCCAGAGGTGCTACGCCAAACGGCAACGGCTCGGAGCCTGCGCCGGCTCGCCAGTCCGCCCTCCGGTCCTTCGCAAGTTGGCTGATGGGCGTCCCTGACGAGCAAACTTCCCTGGGTGAGATCCCCGCGGAGAAGGTGCAGACGGTTCGCTCGCCCAAGGAGAAGGTTGTCTACACCACCAAGCCCAAGGAGGGCCGTCGTGGTTGACATCCCCTACGCCGACCAGCGAGACTTCTTCGACCCAGACCAGTTCACTCGCCCCGTTCACCTGATCGGGCTGGGTGGCATCGGCAGCGCTGTGGTGTTGCCGCTGATCAAGCTGGGACTCAAGAGCACCCTCCACTTGTGGGATCCCGACATCGTCGAGCCCCACAACATCCCCTGTCAGCTGATCTACGGCACGGCAGATATCGGTACCTCCAAGGTGGCCGCCACGGCTGCTCTGATGGCCCAACTCGGTGCGCAGTGCGACATCGCGCAGCACCCCGAAGTGGTCACCGAGGCAACACCTCTCGAAGGCATCGTCATCAGCGGTGTCGACTCCATGAAGTCCCGTCGAGCCATCTGGGAAGCAGTCCAGGGAAGCCTCGACGTCGAGCTGTACATGGACGGACGGATCGGTGGTGAGCAGTTCCAACTGCACACGCTTGATCCGCTGGACTACGACTACGCCGAGACGTACGAGGGCACCTGGCTCTTCGACGATGGCGAAGCCAGCCCTCTGCCATGTACGGCACGAACGGTCATCCACCCTGCCGTGGTTCTGGCCGGGCTGATGGTCAACCAACTGACGCGGTTCGCCCGTCAGCTCGAACTCAAGCGGCTGATCCTGGCCGACATGAGTGCCACAGACATCCAACCCCAACCCCAGCCTTAAGGAGGCACCAATGGCCGACACCAACGGCATCAACCCCATCCCCGAGCCCCAGAACTCCGGCGCCGTGCCGGCGGTTCCCGCTCAGCCGGTCCTGATCGGCGGTGTCGGGCTCCCCCAGCACAAGCTGGACTTCGAGCCCGGCGTCTCCGTCGGTCAGTGGCTGCGTCGCGCCGACATCGCCCTCGGCCACGGCCAGATGGCCAACGTCGGTGGCGAGCGCGTCGACCTCGACCGCATCCTCATGGAGGGTGAGGCCATCACCGTGGCCTCGCGGGTCGCCAACGGCGCCTGACAAGGCGCTGACAACAAGGCACGGGGGTGTTGAAAGGAGTTTGGTTCTCGTCAGAGAATCAAGCAATCAAACCTTTCAACCCCCCGTGTCGTCCATACCCCTACGATTTTGCATCACGCGTGATGCTAAGCCGCAGCGGTATACGAAACCTCGAATATGTCACATTGCTATTGTTTTTATATAGGCGCATACTCGCGCTCAGACAGCTAAAACACACGTATCATGTCAGCTTCAATCGATTCGATTGCCAAAGTCTCGCCCGACAACCAACACTACGAGTTGCCCAGTTATGATGACGTCGTGATTAAGCGCTGGCAACCTGATAGCAAGCGAGTTAATGATGGGGTTCGGGGTACGATTTACACCGATGTGGTGACCATGACGGATGGTCATAGCTATCCGGTTGTCATGGGCCTGCCACGGGAGCGACAGATTGACCTACCAGTAGTGTTCACGACAGCCTGGTTTACGAGTACGCATGGTCATAACCGGCATACCCTCATGCGCTTTATGGAACAAGGTATCCCGGCCATTTTGATCGGCTCAGAAGGGACCCATCGTCACAATCGGTTGCCTCGCTTGCGCTCATGTGCAAACACCCTGGGCACTATCGCGTTAAGTAGAAGTGCTCACGCAATGCATGCCATTCTGGATGAAGTACCAGCTTCTCGAGGTATTGATACCACTCAGGTGATGCTTCTCGGTGAGTCGAGGGGAGCAATGGTTGGCATGGGATTTTTAGCGTATGCAGCTCGGTATAGAAGAGGCGTAACCTATGCTGACCTAACCGCGCCGTGCTTCCCTAAAAAACTCGAATTATCTGATCTTCCCGACATGACTCGACAGGTCATTGAAGAACCGCGACAGGCGCTACGTTACCTAGGGGCGTTTAGTGTCGGCAGACTGCTCTATTACCCCAGTACTTTTGATCTTCACCCGCAAGCACTCGCACACCATGTGGCAACGGCCCCGGCATTATTTAGTGGAGAAGCTGGGGATATGGCACGCTTAATTCCCCATCACCAGCGGCTACACATCACCACGTTTTTGGGTGATTTTGCGAGCATGCCCCATGTATGGGATGAGATTTTTGCCGACTACCCTCATTTTGTTCACACTTCGCAAGAAGGTGCGCATTTGTCGATTGTGGACGATGACACACTGCAGGCCATCCAGCGCCGAATCATGGCTGGGTTAGTGCCTGTGCCTGCTTTAGCGCTCGTCGGACGAGAATAATAACTACTCCAAAACATTAGTGACAAATTATAATAAAAGTGTTATTGTTACCCCATGAGTTGACTGACTTTGTTAGTTTGCTTAGTTGTTTGACAATACGACGAGCAATACCTCTGTGTGAGCCAATTTGACGTGTTCGGTTGTGGGCTGGCTGCCGCCAATCGACATCCGAACATGTCGGACATCGACTCACCCAGGAGGTGAACATGAATAGAAGACCTGCCCGCCATTCGACACTCAGTAGCTGGTGGATGCGGATGCTGCGCAACGAAATGGGCGTTGGCTTCGGCTTTGCCTTTGGTGCAGCGTTGCTTGCCTTGCTGATTACGTCGCTCGTTATTGCCAGCGATCAGACGTCCACGAGCCGCGAGATCAGCCTGGCTCGGTACTTGCACGCCACGACCGATCAGCGTGATGACATGTCCGAGAAGACCGTCGCTCTGCGAAAAGCTCGTGCCAGCCAGATTCTCAAGCTGGACGAGAAGGCGGAGGTCTTCCTGGAGCCGGCTATGACCGACAACATGTACGACAAGCTGGTTGAGACCGCAGCGACCGGCCAAGCGCCCAGTCTGGACTTGCACGTTCTGACCTGGCGCTGGCTCTACTGGATCTTGGCTGGTTGGGCGATCCTCTCACTAGTAGTGGTGATGTATGAGCATGCCGAGACGTGCGATTACGAGCAGTGGTTCCTGACCGATCTTCCTTGGCGCATGCCCTGGACTTGGCTGCTCGTGCTGTTGACACTGGTGCCTTTCGGCTTCATTGCGTGGCCAGTGTCGGCGATTCGCTTCGCCTTGTGGCGCAAAAACCACGGCACTGAGGCAGCTGAAGAGGTCGACCCCGACCCTTACTACCGTGGTCAGATGCCCCGGGTGGATGGTGAGTACTACAGTTCGCCGAACGCGGCACTGGAGTGGTACCGGACGACTCGTGGCAACGGCTGGAAGCACCGGCAACTAGAGGCAGCTCAGCGGGCGGCCGAGAACGTCGAACTGACTGAGCGTGATCTTCGTAGTCTCAGCACTCAGTTGCGCGATCGTCAGCAGGAGCTCGGCGTAGCCAAGGCTCGTCAGCGAGAGCTGGAAGCGGCTGCAGCTGACTACCAACCGGACATCGCCGCCAAACTCGTCGACGAGGAGTTCGATACGCTTTTGAAGCTGAAGGGCGTCGCTGCAGTTCAGGTGGTCAACGACCGCCTGGTCTTGATTTTGCAGGCGACTTTCACCTACAAAAACACGGTCTACGATCTCGGCGACTGGGAGCTTACCTTCGGGTTCGACTGGTTCCGGGCGCAAGAGCTGCGCAGCGGCGTTCGTCGCTCCTGGCGTGGCGGCTATCCGGTGTACGGGCTGGACGGTGGTGGCTTTTGCTTTGGTGCGCGCGAGTACATCATCCGGGACCATGTCCGCAAAGGGCAGTTTCTGGAAGCCGCCCAGGTGGCAGTCGCTACCATCCAGAACATCAACGAAGAAGATCTGAATGATGTCCCCAAAGCCTTCAAGGAGGTTGACAAGTGAGTTCACTCATCAGTGACATCCCCGATGTCATCATCACCAGCAGCGACTTGGCGCTCATCCAGGCCTACATCGCTGCCTGTGAAGTCGAGATCAACGGCTTCGCCATGATCGACTACGACCCGGCTCACAACCGGTTTATCGTCGATGCCCCGTTCATCCTCAAGCAGGAAGCGACTGGCACCTACGTCGAGACCGACGATCAGGCGCAGGCCGACTTCATCGTCGCCGAGATGCAGGCGGGTCGTGACGGCTCACGCATGCGCTTTCAGTGGCACAGCCACGTGCACATGCAGGCCTACTTCTCGCCGACCGACACCGACAACATCGATCGGTGGCTGGGCGACTGGCTGGTCAGCCTGGTGATGAACAAGCGCGGCGAGTATCAGTGCCGGCTGGACGTCTTCAAGCCGATCCGCTACAGCCTGGAGCTTCCACTCCAGGTCGTCCTGAGCCCGCCACCTGCTGCCGAACAGGACCGCGTCCGCAAGGAAGTGGCGTCCAAGGTGACCCGCAAGGGAATCTTCCGGAGCAAGCCGGTCGAGCCCCGCGAGGGTCTGCTGGCAGTCGGCGGCTTCCGAGACGCCGACGACCTGATCTTCTTCGACATGGAGGAGGAGATGCGTGGCTGAGCGCCCTGACTACTCCGGCCAGACGGACATCTTCAACCCCGACACGTTCGGGTGGGACATCCACCTGATTGGCTGCGGCGGCATCGGCTCCACGCTGATGTACCCGCTGGCCAAGTTGGGGATCAAGGGTGCGATTCACTTGTGGGATCCCGACGTCGTCGAGCCCCACAACATCCCATCGCAACTGATCTACCGTCCGAGCGACGTCGGCCGCCTCAAGGTCGAGGCTGCTCGCGACTTCTTGCTCCGGCAGGAGGTGACGGCCACGATCGTGACCCACGCCGAGCGCGTGACGGAAGCGACGCCACTCTCCGGAGTGGTGATTTCTGGGGTCGACAGCATGGCCGCCCGCCAGGCAATCTGGCGGGCGATCGAGTTCGACCCCGGAATCGTGTTGTACATGGATGGCCGCATTGGCGGAGAGCAGCTCAACCTTCTCACTCTCAACCCGTCGGACTTCGATCGGGTCGAGTGGTACAAGGAGTTCGAGCTCTTCGACGATGCCGAGGCGGCACCGCTCCCCTGCGCAGCACGCACCTGCATCCACCCGCCGGTCGTCTTGGCTGGGCTGATCATCGCCCAGCTGACGCTGCTGGCCCGTGGGATGTCAACCACGAAGAGCACGTTCGTGCACCTTCGAACCACCCAACTGTTCACCAACTGAAGAAAGAGGTACCTGCAATGGCAGAATCCACCATCTCCACCCCCCCGCCTTGGACCGGCGGCGAGATCCCCACCCTCGGCGGGTCCCGCACCGACTCCACTGTTCGGGTGGCCGTCGCCGGTGGCGACCAGTGCGCGCTGGACTTCCGGCCCGCCACCTCGGTCGCCAACTACCTGGCCATGGCCGGCGTCACGCCGCGCGAGGGTTCCCGCGTCCAGATGAACGGTGAGGAGGTCGCCGACCCCGACACCACCATCGCCCCCGAGGGCGCGACGCTCGTCGTCACCAGCAAGGTCGCCAACGGCTGACTCTGCTGAACAAACACGCGTAGCTGCGGTGGAGGTTCGAGGTTCCTCACGGAACCATCAATCGAACTTCCCCGCAGCTGCCGTCAGACTCTTTTTTAGTAATCGATACCCTTATTAGCCAAAAACTTTTTATCAAAATGGTGGCGAAGCTTAGTCATATTCGTCGCAATGTCTACTTTATCGAGGAGGTCTTCTGGGAAGTTACGCCCAGTGATACATACGCTGGTTTTCGGCCCACGCTTGGCAATAAGGTCTGCCAATTGTTCTTCACTTAACAGTCCATCATGAACTGCGTTATTTATCTCGTCGCAAATCACCAAGTCAAACTTCCCGTTCGATACAGCATCGAGTGCTGCGTTGTACGTTTCGGTGGCAGCCTTTTTGTGATCAGATTCGCTGACGTCTTTGGCGCTCATGTCCCCAGCGTTGTAAAAACCTTTACCTCCCTTGATAAGTAGCAGGTGGTCACCAAAAACTGGCTGGATTTTATGGATGAACTCGTGCTCACCAACTTCCCAGTGCTTAATAAATTGAATAAATGCTACGCGCCAACCACGACCAAGCGCCCGAGCTAGTAAGCCAACACTGGCCGAGGTTTTGCCCTTGCCTTCTCCGGTGTAGACCACCACAACACTGTCCTTTGTCTTGAAATCCTCGAATGCCATGAAGGCCCCCTATTTTTTAGTGCATTTTTATTCGATCGACATCTGCCAAAACCGCCAAGCTTGTGGCCCATACTTGCCTGCAGAGTTCAGCATTGGCTGAGTAGATAGCGCCGGCGTTGGCGTGTTGTGTGGCATACGCCAGCAGCGTATCGAGCTGAGCGCCAAGGCGCGCTAGTGCCGGTGGGTCTCCTTGCAGTCCGGCGTGTTCGTCGTAGTAATCGCCAGCGACGTCTAAGCGCTCAAATGCGAGTGGCCCATTTGGGTCATCGAATTCCGGACTGACTTGATGGCTGATATCCAGTACCATTCCGGGTGTAATATCATGGGCCAACTCGCTGCCCTGGAGTACTTTAAACGTCATCAAGGCTGCAAACTCATCCCTGCTTGGTACAGTATCGGTTTTGTCGGTGTTTGCATGTTCTACTTCGCGCAAAAAAGCTTCAAGGCGCTGCCGGTTGTCTGGATGAAGAAAAACTCCGGCTGTTGTGTCGCTGTGTTCGGGCTGACCAAAAGCGGCGTTGGCTTGAGATTGCACCCGTAGAAATACCTTCTCAGCGTTATTGGGTGTTTCACAATCTAGTTTGAACGAATCAACTATTGCCATAATCACCTCCCAACTTAAACCTAGCACATATGGGGTAAGAATTCAATAATCCTACACCATATATGCTAATGGTTGAGCAAATAGCTTATTTCTGTTCCGCAATCAGCGCGTCGATGCGTGGACGGTCGAACCCAATGACGAATTTATCGCCTGCTGTGAGGACTGGCACCGCAGACATACCGGTCAGCTTTACGACCCGCTCATAGGCCTCTCGATCTTCGGTGATGTCCTTTTCGTCGTAATCGATATTCTTTTGTTTTAGGTAGCTCTTAAGCATATGGCAAAAGCCACA
>CAZTXC010000014.1:0-14759 GCA_964617855.1 uncultured Candidatus Saccharibacteria bacterium
CGCCTAATATTACCCTCTTTGATGAGGTCTTTTACTTTCTTGACGAGCTCCTCACCTTCAACTCTGAATTCTTCTTCGCGTTTCTTTGTCATATAGCTCCTTCGTTTACTACCTGCACCATAAGCTTAGAGCGTCGATAGCCCAACAGCTAATTACTTCCACTGGCCAAACAGTAGTTTGCGGGTTTTGGCCATAATCGGTTCAGCCTCTTCAAGTCTAAAGACCCAAGACAGTACCGTATAACAAGTTAGACTCACTAGAACAATTAGGCCAAATTTTGGCACCAAACTCGCAAATCCTCGGTCTACCGCACTAAGAGGCAGCACTTTAACCAGGGCGTAGGTAACAAATGACATCAGCCCCGCGGCCGACATCATGCGCAAGCCAGCACCTATGAAATCTGGGGTTAAGAAACCAGGGTAGCGTTTACAGAGCACTGTAACCAGAATGGCAACTTCCACAAAGGCCACAATCGACTGAGCCATGGCTAGTCCGTTAATCCCGTATGCCTCTGGGCGGGCCAACGTAATTGCCAGAATAATATTCAACAAGATAGCAAATATCGAGATCTTGAGTGGTGTTTTGGTGTCGTGCTGGGCATAGAAGCTACGGCTCATAATATGGAAGATCGATCGGAAAAAGATTGATACAACCAGCAAACCGAGCAACGAGGCTATAATCGGGTTACCACCGGCCGCCAGGAGCCGCACCAAGTACCCTCGGCCAAAGTAGGCAATCACCGCCGCCGGCAGAGCTAACCAAATAATGACTCGTAGAATTCGTAATAAATCACGCTTAAACAGATCCGGCCGGCCCTGGTTTAGTCGATCACTAATTCGGGGAAAGGCTGCGGTGCTAATGGCCACACCAATAAGGGTAATCGGCACGCTATGCAGTGTGTAGGCTGTTTGATAGGCCGTGATAGCTCCGGCGCTTAGGCGGGAGGCAAGGTTAATTTCAACGATGTTATTGAAATAGTCGATACCCTGGTCGACCGATCGTGCCGGCAATAGTCCAAGCACCTCTTTGAAGCCGCGGTTACGCCAGAAAATCTTTGGGAAGTAGCGATAGCCCATGCCGTACAGTCCGAGCGCTGCCACCATTAGCTGAAGTACCGATCCAATCACCACACCGTAGGCCACTCCTTCAATACCATAGTGTGGACTCAAGCCAAGAATCCCTACGATAATACCGAAGCTGTAAAAGCTGGGCGCGAGAGCAAAGAAGAAGAATCGCCCTACAGCCTGCTGCATACTCGTAAACACTGAGCTAATCGAGAACAGGAATGGATTAATGGCGATGATGCGCATCATTGATGCTGCCTGCTCCGCTTCGAACCCTTCTAGCCCAGACGCAACCACATGAACCAACGGCTTAGCAAACAGCATGATCAAAATTGACGCGACAAAAGTAATAACAGCCATAAAGTTGAGCAGACTATTGCTTAACTCCCAGGCTGATTTTTTGTTGTTATTGCTCAAGCGCTCGTTGAAGACGGGTATGAAGGTAACGCTCAACGCCCCACTGGTGAGAATGAAGAACATGAAGTCTGGGATAGTAAAAGCTGCCTTGTAAGCGTCAACCTCTGATCCGACGCCAAAGTTAGCCAGCAGCAAACGCTCTCGCAACAACCCCAGCAAGTTTGCCACCAAGGTCGACCCAGCCAACAGTCCAGCTGCCCAAAAAATGGGCGCTCGTTTGTTGGCGCGGTTAAGTAGACGATTCATTACCTACTAGTATCAAGGATGCCGCTAGTGTGAGCAAGCAGTTTAATGGCAAAGTTACACAGTTTGGTCTAGATGGTCACGTAACTGCATGAATGCCTCGGTGCGCATACTGAGCCGAAGCTTTTGCTCAGCAGTCATTTGGCCAAAGGTTTGGTCGTAGCCCTCTGGCTGAAAAATTGGATCAAACCCAAAGCCAGAACCTTTTGGGGGCACAATGACGCCGCGAGTAATTCCTTCAAAGAACACTGGTTGGCCCTCAGCCGGACGATAGCCGATCATAGTGCGAGCCAGGGCTTCTGGTTCGCCAACACCATTAGTTAGCTCGTACATGCGTTGCAAGTCCACGGCGTCAATCATCCACTTAACGAAAGTGCCCGGGAAGCCACCCATTGCACGTAATGCCAGTGATGTGTCCTCAACAATAAACTCACCGTTATGTGTCTTAGCGGCCTCTGCGAGCTTGGCACCAATGACAACCTTAGGATCAAGGTGCTGAACTTCCGTTAGATCGACATCGAGCTGCTCCAAATCAGGCATAACAGCCTGAGCCTCGGCGAATTTGTGGCGATTACCGGTGACAAAATACAACATGCAACTAACCTCTTTACGTCTCAGTATAATCTGCTCAACGTATTTTGCAAACTGTCAAAAATGGTTCTATCGAATGAGATCGAGACTGGCCTGCATATAATGAGAAACCTTGTCGCGTTGCAGATACGTAAACGTTGGGTGATCGCCAAGTGCTCGCAAACGGCCCTCGGCATCCCAAGATAGCGTCTTACCGTACCGCGCGATGAGAGGGCCGACGATATCTTGCACATTGTCGCCGCTCAAACCACCTGCCACAACTACACCAGCGGTGGTGTGTTCGTATAGTGCGTCAACAAAGGGTAAAAGTGCCTCAGTGCTGGCCACGCGACCCTCACCCGACGAGTCATCAACCAACGCGTAGCGTGCCCCGGTTTCATCTAACCGTACAGCGATTTCTCTTGGGCTGAATCGTGCTAACTGATCAGTGTGAACTTGTAGCACCACCGGTTTCATCTCGTCTTTAAAACTAGGGTCCTGAAGAAAATCTATCGCCTGATCGTAATTACGGTCCATCCATGGTAAGAGATTAAGCTGGATACCGCGCATCCAAGGTTCAGTGCGAGGCAGTATTTTATCTACTAGCATATCAGCAACAAACTCAGGGGACGGGTCTTTACCAAAGTAGGTATGCACAAAGGCCTTTGAGTAACCCAAATATGCAGGCACGACGCCAGTTATGTGCTCTCCGACAGGATGCCAGTGTCCACCCCGACTATTCTCAACATCATCCCATTGTGATACGCGAGTAGACTGGACACCAAGCATAGCAAAATACCCCAATGCATCGATACCCCACGCTGCATCATCAACCCAAAAACACTCCTCTTTACTACCCACCCCGCTCACACCTATGTAAGGCTGCGGTCGCTCCATGGCTAGTAGAGTGCTGCCTCCTTAGGCATCTTAGTGTGCGCCAAAATGGTTTTAACTTCTTCGGCTTCGACCGTTTCTTTCTCAAGCAAGGCATCTTTTAGCTTTTCAAGCGGCTCCAAGTTGGCCCGAATAACCTGCTCAGCACGCTTGCCGGCCTCGGTGATGAGTGCTTCGACTTCGTCGTCAATCAACTTGGCAGTTTCGTCAGAATAGGTGCGCTCGTGGACTAATCGCTCCATCATCATGCCGTCTTCAACATGGAACACTTGGTCGCGTAGTCGTTTACCCATGCCCTGCTCAACGACCATTTCGCGGGCTAGCTCGGCCGCCTTTTGCAGATCGTTGCCCGCGCCAGTGGTCACTCGATCGATGCCATATTTAATTTTCTCGGCGATACGGCCGCCCAACATACGGGCCAGCACGTCTTTGTACTCGATGATGCTGTGGTAGCTCTTATCTTCGGGTGGAATAAACCAGGTAACACCACCAGTACCGCCACGGGGGATAATAGTCACCTTGTGCACCATGTCGCTGTCAGGCAAAACCTGGCCAACCACGGCATGGCCGGCTTCGTGATAGGCAGTAAGTTCCTTCTCTTGCTCACTCATTACCTTGCTCTTGCGCTCAGGGCCGATGGCAACTTTTTCAAAGGCTTCGGTGAGGTCTTTGTTGGTAATCGTCTTGCCATCACGACGAGCGGTAATGATGGCTGCTTCGTTGGCGATATTCGCTAGGTCGGCACCAGAACTACCAGCAGTTTTTGCTGCCAAGGCGTCGATATCAACCTCAGCGTCCAGTGGTTTTTTGTCGAAGTGAATCTTGAGGATCTTTTCGCGGTCTTTGCGATCTGGCAGGTTAATCATGACGCGCCGGTCAAAGCGCCCTGGCCGCAACAAGGCTGGGTCAAGCACGTCTGCACGGTTAGTCGCTGCGAGCACTATTACATTCGTGCCCTGCTCAAAACCATCCATCTCTACCAATATTTGGTTAAGCGTCTGCTCGCGCTCGTCGTGACCACCACCCATGCCAGAACCACGACGCCGACCAACAGCGTCGATCTCATCGATGAAGATGATGCACGGTGCGTTCTTCTTGGCCTTGGCAAAGAGGTCGCGAACACGGCTCGCGCCGACGCCGACAAACATTTCTACGAACTCAGAACCCGAGATGCTAAAGAATGGCACGCCGGCTTCGCCAGCAACCGCACGAGCCAGTAGGGTTTTACCAGTACCAGGGGGGCCAACCAGCAGAACACCTTTCGGGATCTTGGCGCCAACTTTTTCAAATTTGGTAGGGAACTTGAGGAACTCAACCACTTCTTCGAGATCTTGCTTCGATTCTTCGTTGCCGGCTACATCTTTGAAGTTAACGGGGTCTTTTTCGTTGCCAAACAACCGCGCACGACTCTTACCAAAACTCATTGCCTGGTTACCTTGGCCCTGAGCTTGACGCATCATGAACCAAAAGAATCCCATAATGGCTACCAGTGGCAATATGGTCAAGCCTACTTGGAGCCAGGTTCCACCACCATCACTTTGCGGCTCAAAGTTAACCTTTACATCGCCATTGTTGGGAATGCCTTGCTCATAAATCGACCCTTGGCTGTCACGCCGACTCTTGAGTGTAGGGCTATCTTTACCTTTTTCGGTCACTTTTAGGTTGTCACCACTCACATCGATGGCGGCAATCTCGCCCTTTTTAGCTCGATTCACAACTTCCGAGAATGGCACTTCCTTAATCTTCTGGCTCGCAGCTTGGCGGGTAGCGGCTACATACACCAGACCAAATAAAACTATCAAAGATATAAAAGCAGCATTTTTAATGCCTTTTTTTCGGGTTTCGGGATTGTTGCGTTTTTTGTCCATATTCTCTTAGTATACCTCGCTCATTTGGCAGATGCTAGTGACGAGTGCCAAAGATTAGTTTTGCATCAGGCGCAACCGACATCGTCACATGGCAACAAACATCGTGTGAGCTAAACGGCTTGCCGGCCTTGGCGGCAATTGCCAGGCGCTCCAGCGTCTTTTTGGAGAATTCCTTGGCCTGCAATCTGCGCAAAATCAACTGTAACACCTCCTTGGCTTCGGCGTGAGTGAGCATAACGAAGTCATGGCGCTTAAGGGACACCATTTGGTTATCGGTTACACTGGCGTTATCCAGCCACTCCTCCAATAAAGCATCGGCTTTTTGGTTGAGCGCAGCAGCCTGGTTAATATAACTGAGCAATTTTGTGCGGAAGGCCGGGTCTTTCGCCTCAGCCTGTGGGATAAGCACGTTGCGAATGTAGTTGCGACGATATTTTGTATCGTGGTTGGTGGCATCTTCGTGCCATGTTAAGCCATTACTCAGGGCATAGTCGCGAAGGCTCGCTTTGCTATAGCCAGTAAGAGGCCGCCATGTGGTGTCGGTACTCTTGAGCGAACTCAACCCACGCCTGCCCGTGCCCCGAAGCAAATTGAGAGCAGCAGTCTCCAGCACATCGTCCTGATGGTGTGCCGTCACGACTGCGTGAGCATCGTGGTCCGTACGAACCCTGTGCAAAAAATCGTATCTAGCTTTTCTGGCAATAGCCTCACTGGCATGCGGGCCAAGCTCGCGTCGCTCAGTAACAAATCGTAAGCCATACTTTTTAGCCAGGCCAGCAACAAAGATAGCATCGAGGCCAGACTCAGGTCGAATACCATGATCAAAGTGAGCCACCACTAATTGCTCTGGCGGCATCTGCTTTGCTAACAAATCAAGTAGCACAACCGAATCTAAGCCGCCGCTGACAGCCACCACCACAGGTTTAACTTGAGGAATCTGCCCATCCATTTGCGTCTAGTATCTCAAGACCCGCCCGCTTATGCTAGTGCACAAAGTGATGAGCCAGCTCGATGGCAATTCCGACGACTGCAACGCCGCACACTAGCAGCACCGGTTCAAGCTCTATCAGCCGCTTATTACGACTGGTCTCGTGAATGGTAGGTATGAGGTCACTTAGGGCAATGTAAAGCAAAAAGCCAGCACTAGCACCAAGCAATACGCCCGCCGGGACCCGTTCTTCACTACCGAGCGCAAACGTTATTAAGGCCATCGCAGTAGTGGCGAGTGCACTGAGAACGTTAACTAACAGCACGCTGCGTTTACGCAAGCCCTTGGCCAGCAATAACCCGAAGTCACCAATTTCCTGAGGAATCTCGTGAGCCGCTACCGCTAGTGTCGTAACCACACCGGTAGGGACACTAATCAGGAAGGCTGCAGCTATAGCCACACCATCCATAGCGTTGTGGATAGTATCACCAGCAATTATCAGACCAACAGTTGGGTCTTGTTTGCCATGCTGATGGTGGTGATGAAACCAGCGCAAAAACCGCTCAGCAAAAAAGAATACCAGCACGCCGATGAGGGCAGATAGCATCACATGATCCGGACTGGCTACTTCGACCCCCTCTTTTAAGAGATCCAGAAAGACTGCTGCCAACAGTCCACCGGCTGCAAACGGTGTCGCGTACGCTGCCAGAAGTTTTGCAGTCTTTTTGTGCCCAAGCATAAAGATGCCCCCGACCAACGAAAATAACCCGCCGATGAGTGAATAGAAGATGATGTGTGCGTAATTGGCCATGGTGCTCCTTGTTTCCCACAGCATAGAGAAGGTCACGTTGTTTTTGCAAATTTGTTGCAATTTGTGATATGTTTTGCGTATGTCATCTGGAGTCGACCTATTACAAACCGTGCTGGCTAAGCACAACTACAGCCTCACAAAACCACGACGGCTGGTGTTTAATGCACTTTACGAGCAAGAACCCTCTGCAATGAAAGACTTAATTACCCAATTACAGCCGCACATCGACCGGGTCAGCGTTTACCGAACGGTGGGATTATTTGAAAAGTTGGGCGTCGCCCAGCGCGTATATGTGGGTTGGAAATACAAAGTAGAGCTAACAGATGTATTCTCGCATCATCATCACCACGTTAGCTGCCTAAGGTGCGGTAAGCTGGCTGCGATCACCGAGGATGCCGAGATAGAGAAACTTATCGAAAAACTCGCTGCACACACTGGGTTTACCGCTGAACGGCACCAGCTAGAGATTCAGGGCTTATGTACTAGTTGTCAGCTGGAAAACCGGACGATCGATTGATTGGCGTTGTTACCGTAGTTGTACGGTAGAATTCCACCGGAGTGATAACATAACGGCTGGTCGGCGTACCATATTCGGTTTTTTTGAGGCTAAAATGGTCATCTTCTTTGGAAGTAACCAACAAGCAGGGTCCGCTAAACCAAAAGCTGTTGGCGCCCTCTGGCAGCATATCGGGGTGAAAGTCACGCAGCGAGTAGCTTTGCATGTAGTTGTAGCTGCCGTCATAGGCGGTGATAAGATAGTCGCTGCCAAGATGCTCTATGTCGGCAACATCACCAATAACATCTTTGTTTTTTACTGGACCGTTAAGGTTCTCGTCCCATCGGCGGATATACCACTCTACTTCACCATCATCTGGTACAGCTATGGTAAGCAGCTGCTCACCAAACCCAAATCCTAATCGACTCAACGAAACCAACGACTCAGTGTTAGTTGGCCGGTCCTGCATTTGTCGCACTCGTTGTTGTGCTAACTCAGGCAGGTCGCCAAAGTCTACACTATACTGCGCATCGTACATAACATCAGCCTCGGGAGTACCGTAGCGCATCGTCGAACGGGTTCGAGGCTCATTGAACGGCAAGGTTGCCTTTTTGCCGGTTAGGGTGAATCCATCAAAGTTGTTTTCTTCGACAAATTTTTCAATAAGCCAAACCTCATCACCGACATGTTTAAATTCTTGCGTGGCCCCTTCTATGGGCGGAATAGCCGCCGCACTCAGTTGCGCCTCAAATGCCCGTAATGACCCAGGCACATTTCCGACCTTGAGCATCCGTGTCACGTAACTGTACTCACGTTGATAATGCTCGGGGTCGATTGCTTTTACTTCCTGCATCATGGCAACAACGTCCACCAATAATCGATCAAATGCTGTTTTGTCAGTGAGAATCGCTAGCGTTGCGAGGGCGCGCCCGGTGTACTCACGAGACGCATACAATCTGCCCAGCTCTGCCACCTGCTCGTTGATTCGTTGCTCATAGGTAGTGCCGTTGGCCATATCGTATCGCCTTGCCAAAGTAAAACTATGTTCAAGGTCTTTGGTCTCATCCCAACTGCCTGCCTGCTCAACGCCGATTGGCGTAGTACCGGGGAAGAAGCTATTCTTATCACCCGTCGTTAGGTACGCAATGCGCTCATCCAAAGCCACTTCGACAATATCGAGCAGAGCTTGGTCGCTATACGTACGCTCGCTGCGTCGGCGCATTACCTCGTCTCGCAAACCATGCGTTTTGGTAGCCCGGGCAATACGAGCCTCGATAGTTGATAATTCCTCGCCTAAATCTTCGTAATAATGTCGCTCTTGCTCCCACATGCGAGCATCTCTGGCTACGTAGCTTGGATCAGCGATTCCTGCATCTTCTCGGAATGTTCTAGAAAAGTCACTAACGAAACTAATCTCATCAAGCACCCAAGGCTGAACTTGTTCACTGCGCTCCATGACATCCAGAATTCGGTTGAAGTTTGCTGCGAAGCTAATCCAGGCATCGAATGCTCGATCGTTGCGCGAGCCCGCCAGCTCCCAGTTCATCTGAACATCACCAATAGCAGATAGTGGCACATTCTCTCGGGTCGGGGCAACTTCCATACACACATACTTGCAAATCTACACAATAAATGGCAAGCATAAGCTCTTATAAATGAAGATGCCCCGGGGATCGTTTGTGCAGTTAAGCAGAAACGATCCCCAGGGCGGGGTGCTGGATGTCCCGTGCGCGGACCCGGCGAGACTCTGGGTCTCGAGGGAACGGGGGACTAACCGACTCCAGCGAGTCGGCGCGGACACCTGGGGGTGTCTACGTGATCCTGATCATCAGGAGGGCGCACCCGCGGAAGCGGGAGCGGGTGCCGGCGGCACGGGCGTCGGGGCCGAAGCCTCGACGTTGCTGACCGCCTGGCCGCTGATCGCCGCCTGGCGCGCCGCGAGGGCGGCCTTGGCACGAGCCAGCTTGGCGGCCTCCGCCGGACTGGTGGTCGACTCCAGCTTGCCGAACACGTCGTCGAAGCGTGCCTGCGCCACATCACGATCGTGCTGGATCTGGTTCTTGATGCTGTCGACGCTGGCGCCGGCTGCGGACTCGCTGGCACCGACGGCGGCCTCGACCGCACTGGCGGCGCGGGTCTGCGCCGACGTCGCAGCGGTGAGGAGGGTCATCTCCCGGAGGTCGGAGACCATCTCGCGGCGCTTGCGCTCGAGCTGGTCGACGGCCTGCTGGATCTGGGCCTGGTTGTTCTGGGCGGTCGTCCGCAGGCTCTGGAGCGTCTCCAGCTGGGCGACGTCGTCCTCCATGTCGAGCTGCAGCTGCAGCGCGGCATCGTCGTTGGACGGGTCCCCGTCGCCGAGGAGCAGGTCGATGTCGGCCTGACGCTTGGCGTTCTCCGACTCCAGCCGGAGGATGTCGCGGTCGTACCCGGTGACGGAACCCGTCGCCTCGTACTTGGCGCTGTTCAGGTCGGCGAGCGCCGACTCGAGGTCGCGGATGCGCTGCTTGTACGCCTCCGGCGTCTTGACGACGTCGTCGAGGAGCGAGTGCAGCTTGCCGAGGACTCCGACTCGGACCTTGTTCCACAGGGATTCGGCCATTTGGCCACCTCATCTTTCTGCCTTTTGGGCACTTGTTTCTTGGGTTGGTTGGGTTGTTGGTGGGTAGGACTGACTTGCTTGAGATGACTGTCTTGACGGCTGTTACCAGCTGCCCGACGAACCGCCTCCGTGATCGCCGCCGCCCCAGCTGCTGCTGGAACCTCCGCCGAAATCGAAGGAGGAGCTGCTGCTGTGACTGCTGTGGCTGATCGAGGAGTAGCTGGCCTCGCGAGACCGCCGTGCGCTCTCCTCGGCTTCTTCCCGAGCACGTCGGCGCGCCTCCTCTGCCTCACGGCGGCGACGGCGCTCGCGCTCACGCTCCTCTTCGGCGGCGTCGAACTGACGCTTGGCGTGGGAGTAGGCGTTGTTGGCATGTTGCTCGGCCTGCTCGGCAAGACGCAGCCTGCTGTGGGCATCGGAAGTTCCTTCCGCCTCTGCCAGCAAGCTGCGCGCCTTGGACAGGTCGCTCTCCGGCCCCGAGCCCACGTCGGACGAGTGGTCCTGGATGAACTCGTAGGTGGTGTTGATGGCACCCTTGGTCGCACTGACAGCCGATGCCGCCTGACGACGCAAGCGCTCTGCCGCCTCGTGCTCCTCGACGAACTCGTTGAAGATCTCGTCGGCTGCCGAGTTGGCGGCACGGGCCAGCTTGACGACCAGCAGGTAGTCCGGCAGGTCGCGGCTCAGAGCGAGCTTGGCTTCTGCCAGCACCTCCTTGGCCTTGTTGATGGCCTCGGTGTGATGGTCCTCGATGTCGGCATCGTGGATGCGCAGGTACTCCTCGGCCTTGGCGATGTCCGCCTCGGCGTCGGCGATCTCCTGCGGAGCGGTGTCCTTGGCGATCTGGAGGTTCCTCTCCAGCTCGGTGATGGAGCGCAGCAGACCCTCGACATCGTCGATGATCTGGTTACCTTCCTGCACGGTGAGGAGCGCCGCCTCCCAGTCCTGGGTGTCGATGCTCGACTCCGCGGTGGCCCGCTGGAGCAGCTCGGCGACAGCGTCGAGACGCTTCTCCGACTCGCTGCCGTTGCCCGACACCGCCTCCCAGCTGGAAGGCGCGTAGGCACCGGCGATGCGGTCGAAGCAGGCCCGTGCACTGGTGACGGACTGCCGAGTGTCGGCCAGACGTGACGCCAGGGCGGGAATGCCCTCGCGAAGCTTCTGACGACGATCCTGCAGCTCGCTGAGCATGGCTTCGCCCGTCTTGAGCGACTCGCTGGCGTCAGCCAGGTCCTGCAGCGCCGAAAGGTCGGTACTGTTGGCCTGGGCGGACTCCAACGAGATGTAGCCGCCGGTGAGGTAGCGGTCGATGTCCTCGACCTTGATCTGCTCGGCAACCAGGGCCTGGATGTCGGCCTTGAGCTTGTCGGCTCGGGCCTGGACGACGGCGATGCTGTCCGGCACGGCATCAAGCCGGCGCTGGATGTCGGCGCACGTGACGTCGATCTCCTGGGCAGCAGCCTGAGCAGCCTTGGCGTGCACCAGGGCTGCCTCGTAGCGCTCGGCCATCACCGTGTACTCACCGGTGGTGAGGTTGCTGGTGTCGGCGCCGGCGCCAGCCGCAGCGACACCGGTCAGACCGTTGATGGCCTGCTGGATCTCGCTGTCAGCCCGCTCACGCAAGGCCGCAAGGCCGGTACCAGGAGCCGCCGAGTAGGTGGTCACCTTGGCCAGTCGAACGGCAGCGTTGGTGTCGCCGCTGATGGTGTCGAGGATGGCGTTGGTGGCATCCCGGGCAGCCATGGCACGTTGCCGTGCCGTACGGCGCTCCTCCTCCTGGCGCTTGCGCTCCATGAGGAAGCTGTAGCCGAAGTAGCCACCGAACCCCAGGATCAAGGCCGCGACGATGATGCCCACCACCCAGATGATCCAGGTGTAGTCACCCGGCTTCTCGTTGATGATGGTCGTCTTCCCCCCGCTGGAGCCGGTGTTGGCCGGCGGATGCAGGAAGTTGTTGAGCAGCGTCTTGGTCTCGGACATGCCCTCGGAGAATCCGCGGGCGAAGTCGCCGCTGGCGAAGTTCGGCCCCATGTAGGTGGAGTAGATCTTCTGCTCACCGCCGTAGTTGCTGAAGGCGGTCTCCCAGCGGCTGCCGTAGAAGATGGCGACGGTGTGGTCGAGCCCCATCCAGAAGGTCAACAAGTTGACCTTCTCGTAGCGGTTGCCACTGGCGTCGACGTCCGCGTTGACGTCCTGCCAGCTGGAGCAGTCGTTGACCGTCTGTCGGTAGAGGTTGTCGAGGGAGCCGGCGTTGCCGACGCTCTTGACAGTGCGGATGTACACGGTGGCACCGACGCTCTTGGCCAACTGTTCGGCCTGTCGCTCGATGTCGTTGAAGTCGTCACCGAAGACACCCGCCTTGTCGATGACGGTGCTGTCGCAGGACCCCTGGGCCGCGGCCGGCGGTGCGAAGAAGCCAACGGTGGCTCCCAAGCACAGGACCGCAAGCAGGGGACGGATGAGTCGCCTCATGCTGTCTCGCTTTCTCTCTGTGGATCTGATGATCAGGTTGTAAACGTGCGCTTTGGTTGAACTCTGGATGATGTACCCAAAACACCTCAGTGCTTGTATTTTTTAACATTTTTTCGTAAAAAAGTAAAGTATTATCTTCGGGTCCTCCTGTATTGCTTTTTACGGAACTTTCTGGTATAATAATCACGTTCCCGTTCATTGACAATCAGTGAACTACTGACATAAGGAGGTTGGCGCGTGAGCGCAACCAAGAACAAGTTCCTTTCCCTGGCAATCACGCTGGGGATCCTGCCCGTGCTGCACCTGCTCATCTGGGGGTTCATGCACCTGTTCCTCGGTGGCCTCAGCGCCACCCGTGGCTACGACCAGTGGATCATGGCCAACTTCGCGTCGGCCGGGGTCCAGCTCTGGATCGTGCTCGCCATCGTGACGTTGATCGCGTCGGCCCTGTTCTTCTACGACTTCAGCGACACCTACTACGGGCGTCGCGACAACCTCGAAGGAGACCAGCTGCGCAAGATCAGCATGTACGCCGGTACCGCCCTGTTGATGGTCGCGGCCATCTGCGTGGTGCAGATCTGGCGCACGGCCTGGGACAACGACAAGGACAGCGCGCGCTACTACAACGGCGCCACCGTTGTGCACGCCCCCGACATCGACAACCCGCCCGACTCGATCCGCCGCCTGACCAAGGGGGCCAAGACGAGCAGCGGTCGATGTGAGTTGGTTGGCTCGGCCGACGTCCCCAGCTGTGTGGTCGAGGGAAGCCTCGAAGATGCAGGCTGGGAGCCGCGCACCGGTTCGCTCGACGGCGCCAGAATCGCCCTCGAACGCACCAGCGGCGACGTCCAGCGCGTCAGCCTCAACAAGGAGACCCTCAGCTACCTGAACGCCCAAGACGGGCAGCCGGGTCGCTGGAGTGGCATCCTCGACGGGCAGGGCATCAACGTCCCCCTCGGCGGAGTCGCGGAGTGGGAAGGCAGCGGCACACCCAAGCAGTGCCTGTTCTACGACGAGAACGCTGCGGACCCCGACAAGTACGCCATCGACCGGGCCTTTGACGGCGGCAAGATGAACAGCCTCCCCAATCTGCTGGCCACGGAGTACCCCGACCTGCGGTGGAACATGTCGGACGTCTGGGGCTACTGCGACGGCAAGGAGCCGATCGTGGTCATCCCGGCCTACCGACAGGAGTACTTCAAGGACCGAACCGTCAACATGCCTGGCGGCCTGATCATCGTCCGCGGTGATCGTGGCAACACGCGCCTCCAGCGCGTCGCCAACGCCAAGCCCGGCGACTACCCCGGTCCCGTCTACCCCGCCAGCCTGGTCGTCGCGCAGCGCGAGGCCTTCAGCTGGGCCGCCGGTCGTGAGAACCAGAAGCGCAACGGCTTCGGCTACGAACCCGCCGAATCATCGGCCCAGGCCGGCAACGTCTCGGAGTACCTGCTCCGGAACAAGAAGACGAACCGACTGGAGTGGGTGACGCCACTGACGCTGCGCGACAGCTCCTCGGAGCTGTTCGTGGCCTACGCGGTCTCGCCTGCCGACGTGGCAACCGACGGTGAGTTGAACCGGATGGACATCTACGTCTTGGCGACGGATGACCCCCGACGGATCAACATCGACAACTTGGAAGCCGACGCCAGGAACTACCTCACCAGCAACGCGGGGACGTTCATCAGCAACGGCGGAAAGCTCGTCGAATTCACCCCCGTGGACGGAGACGTCTGGCGGGCCTTCGGCGAACTGAATGGCCGGGTGGTCTACCGCCTGGACATCAGCGCCAGCCGCAAGATCACCACCAAGCTCGTCAGGCTCGACGCCGGCGATTCCAGCTCCGAGTCCGACGACCCCAGCAACGCCAACTGCGGCAAACCCATCAGTGGGCTGACGCCCAACGAGCTGACCGTCTGCATCCAGCAGATGGCCGACGAGCTCGTCAAGCGACAGTCGACCGCAGTTCCGGCCGATCAGTAGTTGAGCGCTCCGGCGCTCCGAGGACAGCGGGAGCTGGCAACCTATCCGAAAGGATTAACCGCCAGCTCCCGCAACCGCACTCTATGAATGTGTATTCATACTGATGAGTCTAAAAAGACGAAAGTGCGCACTTAACGCTGTAAGTATTGCTGTAAAACAGGCCAAACAGCCTCGGCGATCAACTCGTGGCCTCGGTCGCTCGGATGTATTAGATCTTCGCTATACAGGGTTCCAGGGTCAGCAACAGCAAGCGTCGGCTCAAATACATCAATAAATGTAACTCCCATTTCATGGCAGAGTTTAGAGCATGCAGCATCGTACTCACGAATGCGCTCGCGGCCATAGTTCATGCCAATAAATTCAACACGTTCGGCTCCTAGACACGGCAGGCCAACAACCAGAACGTTTTTTGCATAG
>CAZTXC010000015.1:0-3299 GCA_964617855.1 uncultured Candidatus Saccharibacteria bacterium
TTCAAAAGGCTATGACAATGTTGCTTTGCCGATCGCAACCACATTGCTGCTACGACTTTTTATGCTCGAGTAATCTCGCAAACGGCGCCCTGGCACGTTCCTGCAAGCAATTGCCCACGCGACTTGCTTGAAGCTAGCAGGCATTTATTGTATAGTTCTTTTCATTCGTCAAGGTGACGAACGCAAGTTGATGTCAACATGGAGGCTGCTTTGGATGACACGTTTTTGCTACTCATGCTGCTTTTCGGTGGGATTGGATTCTTCGCCGGTGGACAAGCAAAAAAGGTCCGACAAGGACAGATCAAGCACGAGACACGCGAGCAGAACGGCACGCTCGTCGTACTGACCATTGTCGAGCTGATGTGTGACGTCGGCTTCATGATCCTGCTCCTCAAGTTCGACGGGCTGTGGGTTGTTCTGATCATGTGGGCGGTGCTGACTCTTGTCGACATTCATATCGCCATCAGACACCAGATCACGCTACACAAGCTGATCAAGAACGTTCCAGCGTAGACGCACTGGCGAAAGCTGTGTGCTACGACCGACCACCTTGGCGAAAAACCGTGTTTTGTTTGTGATCGCTCGCGCGATCTCCCTCACGACAAAGCACGGTTTTTCAATTACTCACAACACCACCACCAAGACACTCATCTGATTGATACAAAACAGCAGATTGCCCCGGCGTGACTGCTCGAATTTCATCAGACAGCGTAAGCACCGTATACTCTTCGCCAACTACGATATCACTCACTGCTACAAGTTCAGCCCGATGTCGGGCTCGGACCATTAAACTAGTGGTTGATTTGGGAGCGCCGGTAATCCAGTGTGTCTGCCTCAACGTGAGCGTGTTCGTCCAGAGTGCCTTATCAGTCAAATCGGTGGTGACGTACACGATATTGTCCGTCATAGATTTACTTGTGACATAAAACGGCAGACCGCCGCCAACTTGTAGGCCATGGCGTTGCCCTATGGTGTAAAAGATTGCCCCATCATGCTTCCCAACAACTTTGTTGTGTTGGTCAACGATATCACCAGGTTCAGCTGATACGTATTGGCTCAGAAACTCTTTAATACCAACCTTCCCAACAAAACAAATTCCCATTGATTCCTTTTTGCTGGCAGTTACGAGGCCCATATCCGCAGCAAGTTTACGTACTTGATCTTTGGTCAGATCACCGAGGGGAAACATCGTTTTATGCAACGCTTCACTAGTAACTCGGTATAGAAAATAGGTTTGATCCTTATTTTTATCTTCAGCCATATACAAACGTCCATCTGTTACGCGCGCATAATGCCCGGTTGCAACAGCGTCTGCCCCATCAGCTACTGCGGCATCAACAAATAGCTTGAATTTAACCTCCTGGTTGCACATAACATCCGGGTTTGGTGTATTGCCAGCTTTATACTCTCGAACCATGTAATCCACCACACGTTGTTTGTATTCATGTTCAAAATCGTACAGCTTAAATGGGATTCCCAGCTGAACGGCAACGCGCTTAGCATCTTGATAGTCCTGACGCCATGGGCACGGCATGCCCGGTAGGTCTTGGCTCCAGTTTTTCATATATACGCCCGTCACTGCATAGCCCTGCTGCTTCAAAAGGGCTGCGGCCACGCTGGAATCGACGCCACCGCTCATTCCGACAAACACATGTTTCATAGCACTAGTGTATCAGGATATGGTGTTATTAACATTATTGAGTATTTATCAACTTTGTTGCACAAATCTTATACTAGGAATATTATGGATATGTTCGTCATCCGATGAACGCACCTCAACAGAAAGTCGAACTATAGTGGAGTCAGAAGTCGCAAAATTTGTCGCCATTTTGGTACTGGGCGTAATTCACATAATCGCCGTACTCATGCGTGGTCGCATGGCATTGGCAAATATCCATGCAGCAAACCTGGACAAGCTTCGTGCCTTCTGGGTCTGCAATGGTGTCGCCTGTGCATGCTGCGTCGCACTTGCTGTCATCAGTGACCTGCCAGCTGCTCTCATCTGGGGGTTTCTGCTTGTCTTCAACATCTGGGTGGGCTTGGACCACCGCAAACGAGTCGGGGAGTTGCAGCGCAACAAGCGACTCATCGAGTCACTGGAGCAACGCCTCAGTGAGCTGAGTGCCAGAGCAAGCCAGCGGACCGCCATCGACACCACTGCCACCGAGGCTGCAACCAACGAGTCGACGCCTCACGCGCTGAATCCTCGCCGCGAGGATCCACCGCACACTCCATGACGCCGCCGCGGCCGAGTCAAGCCCACAAGCTTGGCTCGGCCAACTCGGCTCCGCCGCCATCCCGTGATCGCATCCGCGATCGCACACTGGATAGGCGGCTTCTTTCTTTATAAAGCTAAAAATTAAACGAGCCGTGTTTACTACATAGACCACTGGCCTAAACAATAAACACGGCTGCCGCAGGTGACCTTTGGGTGGTCAGCAATACTCGCATCGCGAGCGTAAACCGACCACCCGGCCGTTCTTACCCCAACAGGACAGTGACCAAGGACCCGAACAGCAGGCCGAGGGGCATCATGAACAACATGGTTGGGGACACGAAGAGGTACTCCTCTGGATGCCGGCGAGCGTGCCGTGAGATGAACCAGAACACAGCTCCGCACGCCAGCAGGGGGCCGAACACGAAGTACGACCACTTGTGATCGCCGACGAGTCCACCGACGAGCGTCATGTGGAGTGCGATGTACCCACACGTGATGGCGAACCGCCTGAAAAAGCGGTGCATCTCACGGATGCGTGCCATGTCGGTGGTGGGCTTGGCAACGGTCCTGAGCGCCACCAACACCATCAGCTCGAACATGCACAGCACGCCCAGCCCGACACCGATGCCGATCAGTAGAGCCTTCAACACAATCATGGTGACCTCCTCGGTCAATTGGAAAAGAACACTTGCGGATAAATACTTATAACACAAAATTTATAATCTGTAAATGACGAAGCCGCGGAGTTGTAGATGGATTACTACCGTGAGGTAGCGATGCAAATACGTTTCCGCGGCTTTTGCCGTCGATGTTCCGGAGGAACGGGTGTTTCCCGCAGGCACTAGAGTCGAACTCCAGCTTATCTGACGATAGCCTGCCGCGGAAGGTGGGCCCTTCATGGCTTCTTGAGGTGGTTCTTCACGTACGTGAAGTGGATCCTCATGATGATGTAGAACGGGATGTAGCCGATGACCAACCCCAGGGCGAAGAAGGGATTGTCGTAGACCAACCATTCGATCAGCATGATGACGATCGCGGCGAGCGAGATCGACGTCAGCCAACCGATCTTGCGGTTGTAGGT
>CAZTXC010000015.1:3309-14341 GCA_964617855.1 uncultured Candidatus Saccharibacteria bacterium
ACGAGGATGGCCAAGGCGTACGTGAACCAAACTCCGTGGAAGGTCGGGAACTCCTTGCCGAGCACCGGGCTCAGCACGAGCAGCAGCGAGGCCAACCCGATGCCGGCCGACCACTGGTGAAGTCGGAACAGAGGCTCGGTGTGGACCAGGTCACTGTTCGGCTGGACCTCGTGGGTGAACCCGGTGACGACGTTGCCCGTGGCGATGAACGTCACGATGCAGACCACCAGGGTCACAAAACAGAAAAGGCTCATGTGTTCCTCCGTAGATTTTCGACGTGCGTTCGCTGGATAACGAACAATATAACATTAGCATATTAGTCCTTAAAAGTCAATATGCCTACCTCTGTTAGTTGTGTGTTTTTGAGGCGCGTATTGGGCTAGAATCGCCCCAAAACCCAACCTGCGGCTATTTTAACTACCTCTGTTAGAGCTAACCACCACCCCTTGGCCGTCAACCACCAAAAGCGTGACCAGTGGCGATCCAAGGTTGGCTGGTTAATAATTGCCACCCTTCCCCCTGTAGCATGGGTGAATTCTAGAGCTGCACGCCGCTGATGATACCCGCTCGTCACCAATATTACCTCTGTTGCTGCCAGTTTATCCAAGATAATCGAGCTGAGCCTTGCATTTTGTGTCGTGTCCAAGGCTTGCTCCTCAAGCAACACCGCCGAAGGTGGTACCCCTTTTTGGACTGCTAATTGCTTCATAACCTCTGCGTTACTCGGGCTGTCGGGATCAAGCGCTGCCCCTGAAAAGACAATTTTCGGAGCCCACCCCTGTTCATAGAGGCTAATTGCAGCACTCGCACGAGCCAAGGTGTCGCCGCCACTGATTGCTACAATTGCATCAGCAGGCCGTAACTGATCTGTTGGCGATAAGTAACGCCCGAGCTGCATAACCAAAAAAACGATCAGCAAACCGGCAAGCAGCCATTTCCAGATCGCCTGCAACACTCCCACCAGCGCTGAAAGCAGGTTAATCATGCGTTTTGATGATCTCCTCGAGAGCGGTGATGACCATATCGACATGCTCTTTGGTGGTACTGCGTCCCATGGTAAAGCGCAGACTTGATTCAGCTAACGTCGGGCTTACCCCAAGTGCTAGCAGCACATGACTTGGGCCGTCCTTGCTGGCACCACATGCCGAACCCGTGGCCGCCTGTATACCACGTTCATCAAGCATCATGACAGCTCGCTCACCGTCTACCCCTGGAAAACTACAGGCAATGTTGTTCGGTAATCGATGGCGGAGGTGTCCATGAATCACCACATCTGGTGCAATTCGTTGCAATTCATCAATAAAGTGCCCCTGTAGGCTCTTGAGGCGCTCTATCTCGGCCTTTTTACGCGATTGCGCCAGATACAGCGCTTTTGCTAAGCCAACCGCTCCTGCAACGTTCTGCGTGCCACTCCTCATGCCATGCTCCTGGCCGCCCCCTGTTATAACAGGGGTAATTCTGAGGCCCGCTTTCACATATAAGGCGCCAACCTGCTTGGGGCCGTACGTCTTTGCAGCCGATATGGTCATCATGTCTACTCCAAGGCGAGCCACGTGAATATCCATATAATTTGTTGCCTGAGCCGCATCAGTATGCAGGTGCAGTGGTAAGGTAACCTTGCGATTCTGACGCTCTTCTCTAATTTTACTCACAACATCGGCTATCTCTCGGAGCGGCTGCAGCGTACCGACCTCGTTGTTAGCGTGCATAATGCTTACCAACACCACATCATCTGTAATGCGTTTCGCCAGATCTTCAACACTAACCCTCCCCAGGCCATCGACGGGAATAGTGGCATGGTTGTACCGCTTAGCTGGCTCCAGCACCGAAGGGTGCTCAACAGCGCTAACCAACAGGCTGGCACTAGGATACTGCGCCATAATGCCCGTAATTGCCAGATTATTCGCCTCAGTTGCACCGGCAGTAAACACTACCTCTCCGGGCCGAGCTCCGATCGTCTGCGCCACATCGTGCCGAGCCGCTTCGAGGGCATCAAAAACTGACCGACTGGCCAAATAGATGGCTGACGGGTTATAAAACTGCTCACTAAAAAAGGGTTGCATTGCTGCTAAAACCCGATCATCAACGGGGGTGGCAGCGGCATAGTCGAAGTAAATGCTAGGACGGTTCACAATGGGCTCATTGTAGCAGAGCTGCGTTACGCTGCTTGGGGAGCGCGACCGTAGACTTCGCGCATCACACGTTCGTGATACAAGTTAACAGCGGCAAGCAGATGTTCAGCTTCCGCGCCCGATACTACCTGATACGGCATACTACCCTGGGCTTTGATTACCTGTTGGCCTCGTATTTCATAGCGAGTTGTAATCAGGTGACGCTTGCCATCAAGGTCAACCCACTCCTCGTGCCAAATCCAGGTATTTTCATCAAGACAAAAGAATTCTCGGCGATGGCCAGCCGGAATGGGGCCAAACAACTGTGCACCGATCGCTGCTTCACGACGAATGAGATCGTGCTCGGTTAGTGGACGTCGCCTCAGGGGTGAACGCTGTGGTAACTGGGGTAAAAAGTTGAACAAGCTAACCATCGGTTAGTTCTCCATGTTGTCATAAAAGGCTTGTCCGAAATCGGTACTAGCCAGATTAGATGTTCGGTCTTGGTCGAGAATATCCTCTCGAGTAATCACTAAGGCTCGGCCGACACGCTGCATTCGTTCGGCGAGACTCTCCGCTGGTGCCTCAAAGTCAGCACCTGGCTGGGCGCCATAATCACGACTGATTGTACCGTCTTGGATACGGTCACTCATGGGTTAATCTCCCTTTGCTGCGTTAAATGCCGAATAGTTTTTGAGCATTCTGCGATGTGCTTGTGGCGAGTGAATCGAGCGATTCTCCTCGCAGAGCGCTTAAGAACTGTGCGACCAGCGCAATATTTGCTGGCTGATTTATAGTACCACGTTTTGGTACAGGTGTCAAGAATGGTGCATCTGTCTCCAATACGAGGCGGTCTAGTGGGCAGGCTCGAGCCGCAGCAAGCTGCTCTGCATCACGCGAGAACGTCATGATACCGTTTAGCCCCACCAGTAGACCTTTGGATAGTATGTGATTTATATCACTTTGTCCAGAGCTAAAACTGTGAATAACCCCTTTGACATCAGGGTAGTCGGCCAGAATTGGCCAGAACTCCGCAAAGGCATTACGTACATGAAAGATAACTGGCAGCTCCTTAGCCTGGGCTAGCGCCAGCTGTCCGCGCAGCAACCGTTCTTGACGAGCCAAGTGATGCGGTTCGTTGTAGTAGAAATCCAGCCCACACTCCCCGATTGCGACTACCTTACTATCACCCGCTAGATCTGCCAACTGTGCTACCGCCTGATCGATCTGGCTATCAGACATGCTTGCAGCTTCGTGCGGATGAATGCCGATACTTGCCCAGCACTGGGGTTTATCAGCCACGAAGGCGACGGCCTGGTGGCTATCATCGACATCTGTTCCGACACAGATAATTTTGTTAACGCCAGCTGATTCCGCAGCAGCTAAGACTTCTTGTGCTGATATGGGGTAGTCGCTGGAGTGGATGTGGGCGTGGGTATCAATGAGCATTTGGCGAAGGAGTAACCGGTTGTGAAGCCGTAGCGTCACCGGTGTATTGATTAATCCGCGGAAACAGGGGTGTTGGAATGTTCTTAACGTAGCCCTTTCCAAAGATGTCAGTAATTGCCTGAGCAGTTCCAGGCAAGAACGGCACTAACAGATCAGCCACCTCGAGTAGGCAGCTAACGGCATAGGCTAATACTTCACGTAAATGATCGATGTCATCATTACTCTTGGCGAGTTCCCAGGGTTTTTGCTCATCAATATACTGATTGAGGCCCCTAATTTGTACCCACACGTCCTCCAGAGCCTTGTCAAAGCGACATTCGCTCAAGGCCGCATGATAGGCCGCAACGTCATGCTGCGGGCCAGGCGTCTCCCCTACCACCCCAGATAAGTACCGACCAATCATAACGGCGACTCGCTGGACAAGGTTGCCTAGTTCGTTGCCTAGTTCGGTGTTATAAACAGTTTCAAATCGCACCCAACTAAAATCTCCATCGTCGTAACTGGGGATATGGCGTAAGAAATAGTACCTAAACGCATCGACGCCATAGGCCTCAACAATGTCCCGTGGAGCGATAACATTACCAATAGACTTGCTTATCTTCTGACCATCAACGTTCACAAACCCATGCACATACAGCTGCTTAGGCAGAGGTAGATTGAGCCCTAGCAGCATTGCCGGCCAAATTGCGGCGTGAAAACGAATGATATCCTTGCCAATCACCTGGGTATCAGGGGCCCAGAAGGTCGAAAAGTCTTCTGCATCAGGGAAGCCAAGCACTGACAAGTAGTTAATTAGGGCCTCGAACCAGACATACATTACCTGAGAATCGTCATCGGGGACGGGGATACCCCAGTCCAGCTGAGTAGTTGGCCGCGAAATGCTAATATCTTCTAACCCCTCGTTTAGAACAGAGAGAATCTCGTTCCTTTTGGTTTCTGGCACTACCTGCAATGTGCCTTCAGAGATGGCTTTTTTGACAGGCTCTGTGTACGCTGACAGCTTAAAAAAGTAGTTATCTTCCTCGAGCTGTTGATATGGTTTCTTGTGATTTGGGCAAGTACCGTTATTTGCTTTGGCAGCTTTTTCGGTTACGAACTCTTCACAACCTGTGCAGTACCACCCCTTATATTTGCCCTTATAGATGTCCTTAGTTAGCCGGCGCCAGACCTCTTGGGCAACGGTGGCGTGGGCAGGGTGAGTTGTGCGAATAAAACGGTCCTCTTTGACGTCCAAAAGCTTGCCCAAACCCCTGAAAGATTCAGAAATGGTATCGACGTATTGTTGTACTTCAACACCTTGTTCTTGAGCCTTTTCTTTAATTTTACCGCCGTGCTCATCTGTTCCAGTACTAAATAACACGGTGTCACCTTTGTGACGGTGATAACGAGCGAGCGTATCGGCGATAACCAACTCTAAGCCAAAGCCAATATGCGGATTGGCATTTACATACGGAATCGACGTGGTGACATAATACTTGCTCATAGTTGTATCCACCTCTGATGCTAGCACATATTTGCCTACTGAACACCCCCGGCTATTGACGGCCACAGTCGGCAAGCGTATATTCGCTAATGCGCCTTATGCAGCAAGTATAGGGCATTTGACAAGTCAGATACATTTCTATGGGCAGGTAATGGGTTACTCGACTACCTCTGTTAATAACAGATGTGCTTGAGTAATCGATTGCCTGTAGACACTTTCTTGTGAAGTTCGAGTAGGGGGGATCTCGAACTTCACCCACTCCGAACCTTGGCCCCAAGGGGGGTAACATGGCGGCCCATGTTGTTCGGAGTTGGCCTTGCTTAAGCAACGACTGCCACACGTAGTGGCTATGCGAGCTAAAGCGAGCAATGGGGGGTGATAGCCGTCGCAGCTGAGTGCAGCACGCACAATCTCGACGGCATCATCCCTTGTTGACAGATCTGACCAGTGTCACGCGCATGGTCAGACCAAGGTGGTTATTCTGCTCTAACCAGGTAGAAAGGGGTTCTTCGCAGAGGATCCTGAGCCTGCTCCCACCCTGGAGTTCTCAATAATCTGCTGGTTGCCCGCACGCCAGCAGAGCCAGGCTCTCCTGTCGCCTGGCTTCCCCGTGGGGCGGTGAGGACTGTTGTGCTTCCGCCGCACAATGCCTCACCGCCCCACACGCCCCACACGCCCCACTATGTATCTGACTTGCCATAACCACTTTCGCCAATGGCGTTTTTTTTATTGCTTCAAGGACCAGTTTTGATCACGCTTGTGATATTTCGCAATTATGATGATATAGTTGACTTTTATTACTTTCTGTGTTATGCTTATGCTCAGTCCTGAATGAGGTTGGCATAACGAGTTTTTGGGTGACCCTAATCGTACGGACTCCAAACACTTATGACTTCATTACAGGGGGTACGTTTATAACTAGTCAGATCATTTCAGCTCGCGGATTCGTGCACAATATGGTTGCACCTGTTTGAGCTGAAATCGCGAAATACCAATTGCTAGGTATACCACTCATGATGCTCTACTTTCAGCAGGAGCAGACACCGTGCTCGCTACGCACGTAGTTAGTATGGTGTCTGCCCCTTGCTCAGGGATCAGCAGCACAACAACCAACGATCCCACCTAGAAAGGGGACCAATCATGAGCACCATCCCGACCCTCGGAAGCCCGACGAGCTCGACCACGACGACGACCCCCACGGTCCCGCCGGAAGTCGCAGCTCAGCAGGCCTTCGTCGCGACCGTCAGCGCCATGCTGACGACGATCCCGCCCGACGCCTACGACCTGGTCACCGACCTGGTCACCCAGGTGATCGGTGGCGAGCGCTCCTTCGTGCCGGCTTCGGCCGTCCCGGACATGAGCCAGTTCACCCCGAACTCGCTGGTCGTCGTCAAGAGCGCAACGCCCGTCGATGACGAGGCCAAGGCCAACATGGTCCACCTCGTCCAGGCGCTGTGCCCGGGAGGTCGCGTCCCGCCGAAGGTGGAGATCGACCGCCTGGTCACGGACGCAGCCGCGTTCGAGGAGTGGAGGACGTTCGCGTTGACGCAGCTCGGCATCACCGCCCCGCCCGTCACCACGACCCCCGCCGCCCCCGATCCCGCGACCGCGCCCACCGCCCCGCCGACGGCGACCACCACGGTCACCCCGGCTCCGGCCGCCACCGCATCGCCCACCCCCGTGGTGGACGTGACCGGCGACGACGCGGACGACGACAGCGACGACGGCTCCGGCCGCACGCCGTTCCTCGGCAAGCTGACCAGCGGCCTCAAGGCTGTCGCCGGCTACGACCCCACCCCCACCACCACCGACTGAAGGAGAGAACCATCATGCGGATCACCGCACTCTCATGGACGCTGGTGGTGATCGCCGCCATCGTCTTCATCCTGAGCACGCTCCGTGCTCACAAAATGACCAAGCGCACCGTGCGCAAGGCCGACCCCAAGGCGACTCGTCGCATCGGGCTCGGAACCGCCACGTTGTTCGCCGGACTCGCGTTCTACTTCGCTCTCTCCGCCGGGCCCAGCCCCAAGGAGACGGCAAAGGATGCGCTCAGCTCCAAGGCCGACCCTGTCGCCGCTGCCGCGGTCCAGGAGGAGGTCAAGGACATCAAGGTCTGCGCCAACGGTATCAGCGAGTCCAACAACTCGTTCGACGCCGAAGGCAAGGCCAACGAGCGTGCCAGCGGGCCCCCGGCCACGGTCAACAACTTCGTCGACTACGCCAACTTGCTGATCAACGATCAGCTGGACGGTAACGGTCGCGTCTGCACCAGCGCTGCGTCCCAGGGCGTGTTCCACGCCTCGGGCCTCGAGATCAAGCAGAACATCGCCAATCCGCTCCAGCTCGATCCCGAAGGGGATCCGGCCGAGTGGGTGAAGGCGGTGACTGCTGATCCCAGCAAGATGACGACGGTGGTCAACTCCATCGCCGCATCGCTGGGAGGCGGATCGCCGATCGAGAAGGTCAAGTTGATGCCCGGAATGGGGTTCGACTGGGCCTTGGTCCAGGAGAAGCTCGACGACGGCACCGTGGTCCCGAAGAACGCCCAGATCACCCTCCCCGAGGATGGCCTGGACGTGATCGTCTTCTCGCGCGTCTACGCCGTCACGGACGACTCCGGGACTCACCTGGACCCCAACGTCAACCCTGACAACGTGGTCGAACGGAAGGTCATCTTCGCCCCCCAGTACGGGTGGTACATCATGACCGACCGGTTGGCCCAGTTCGAGAACTGCGACGCGGTGATCGATCTCGCGGACCACGAAGTGACCGCGGGTGAGGGAAACAAGGACGGCGACAAGGCCAAGACCAAGGACAAGGCGTCGAAGGGCGACAAGTCCACGGGCAAGAAGGGCAAGAAGGGCGGCGGCTCCACCGGCGGTAGCACCGGCAGCGGTAGCACCGGCAGCGGAGGTGGCAACTGCGGAGGTGGTTGTACCACACCGGATACGACGGCAGCGCCGTGTCACTGCGACACGACGGTTCCGCCGACCACCAAGGCACCACCGACGACGAAGAAGCCCCCGGCTTCTACGACGACGGCACCACCGCCCACGGCACCTCCGACGACGAAGGTCACGGTCCCGCCCACGACGGCACCACCGCCCACGGCACCTCCGACGACGAAGAAGCCCCCGGCTTCGACGACGACGATCAGGCCGTGCGACCCCACCAAGGACATCGGCTGCGGCTGACTTCCTGGGTGAACACCTAGCTTGGGTATGAACCTCACGGTTCGTAGAATTTCGCGATTCTACCTAGGGTGGAGAAGTTTATGTTTTTGTGATCGCTCCGGCGCTCCCCAAACCTCTAAACCTCTCCACCCTAGCAATACCCACGAATTGAAATGATCTGATTAGTCCCAGCGTACCCGGTACGTTCGTTAACAACTAAGGCAACGTTCAACTAAACAACAGCTCATATCAACTAACGTAATCTGTTCCCCTTATAGGAGGAAACTATATGCGTAAATTCGTACTCGGTCTTGCAACTGCTGCTGTCGTAGCTATTGCAGCCATTGCTGCTCCACAAGTCGCTTCGGCTTGGGGTGAAGCTGAATATACCGGTGGTGGCCAACCTCGGTTTAACACTTATACCAACGTCCCTGGCGTTGGTGACGAACACGACTTTGTTCGTGTTGGTCGAAACGGTGCTAACACTAGCACGTTCAACAACAACCTAGAAGCCTGTGATGGTGAAGCCCGTGTGTCTATTTATATTCACAACGGTGCACCTGAAGGTTTCAACGGTACTGACAACACTGGCACTGGTGTTGCCAAGGACACAAAGCTTGCTTTGACTGTTCCTAAGACAAGTGCAGATCCATTCAAAGCTGTTGTTTCTGCCAGTAACGCACCAAGCGTTTCTGACACTGCTCGCATCACCTGTAACGGTGAAGCTGTTGAGCTAGAATACGTGCCTAACACGGCTGAAATCTTCAGCCAGCAACGTGATCGAAGCGTTAATAACGCTCTGATCAACAACACCACCCCTATCGGTACTTACGGCGATAACGGTGTTGTGCCGGGCTGTTGGGACTTCCGTGTGTATGTCACGTTGGTCGTTAAGATCAAGAAGGTTGAACAACCTAAGCCAGTGTACAAGTGTGACGCCTTGACACCTGTTACTGTTGACCAAAAGGCCAACAAGTACAAGTTCACTGCTCGCGCAAGTGCTACGAACGCTACCATCAAGAGCTACGTCATCAACTTTGGTGACGGCGCTTCTCAGACAATCAACACGTCTGCAGGTGAAGCTACAAGCGAAGTACACACCTTTACGAAGGATTCTACTGTCACACTAACCGCTACATTCATGGTTGGTGACAAAGAAGTAACTGCTACTTCTGAAGCTTGTAAGGTTCAGGTTAAAATGAACCAACCCCCTGTTGTTACACCACCTGTAACACCTACAACTGTTAGCACCGTTACTACTATGCCTAGTACTGGTCCTGCTGACACAATCGCCTCTGCTGGTGCAGTTTCTGCCCTAGCTTACGGCGTCCGCCGATGGCTTGACAGCCGCAAGGCTATCAAAGCCTAAAGACTGGCCGCTCTGCTTAGTGCAAAACGGCTAAGCCTTACAAAACCCCGTCCATTATTTGGGCGGGGTTTTTGTTTTGGGCAAGCTACTAGCACCATTGGCAGCCGCTTGAGCTGGCATAGCCACGGTTGTTGGGTGGATTGGCTCGGCATCTGTTGTTCCTGCAGCCGCGGCCACTTTATCATCTGTCTTAGTTACAGTCTCTGCTTCCTCGTCAGCTGTGGCATCTACCTTAGGCCGAGCTTTCTCGTCTTTTGGTAGGCTAAAACCAAAGGTACTCCCCTTGCCTTCTTCAGAATGGAAGATGAGCGAACCACCTTGCGCGACAATGACTTTCTTGGCCATGTATAAGCCCAAGCCTGTCCCGTCTGGGCGCGCCTTTTTAGCATTATCGGCTCGGAAGAACTTCGTGAACAGATTCTTTTGAGCATCCTTGCTGACACCAATGCCGTTGTCTGTACAAGTGTACTCGACGGTTTTTGGCGTCTCCTTAACTTCAATCGTGATAGTGCCTCCCTTAGGCGTGTAGTACACAGCGTTATCGGCGAAGTTCATTACTACCTGGCGCATCTTAGTTTCATCCATTGGTACGGTTGGGAATCGTTTCGGCTTAGCGTAAACAAGCTTAAGGTCCTTGGCGGCAGCTGTTTCATCTAGTTGGTGAATCTCTTGCTCAACTACGTCTGCCAGATTAGTTGGGGTATTCTCAATAACAAACTTACCTGTGCGCAGACGCGACACATTCAATAGGTCAGAAATAAGATAGACCATGCGCTGCGAGCTCACAAACGCCTGCTCCAGCATCTCTTTTTGCTGCTTCGTCACCTTGCCCATATCGCCGTCCAGCACCATACTCACGTAGCCCTTCATGCTAGTAAGCGGTGTTCGTAGCTGGTGAGATGCCATACTTATGAAGTCGTCCTTGGCTTGGTCCAGCTCCCGTAGTTTTTCGTTGGTTTGCTGGAGTTCGGCAGTAGCATCGTCGACTTTCTTTTGCAGTGTTAGGTTGAACTGAGAAATTTCTTCGAAGCGTAGGGCGTTTTGGACGGCAAGGGCCAACTCGTTGCCCATAATGGTCAGCAAGGCAACGTCTTGGGTGTTATATATACCGCCGGATTTTTTAGCACCTAAGTAGGCAAAGCCAACGAGACCAGTATGCGTTTCAAGCTTTTGGATGACTGACACTTCGTTCTGAATCATAATCTCGCGTAACTCGCGGTCTTTATCGGTCAGCTCATCCTGCACAATGATTGCCTTGTCGATCTTTTTACCAAGCGCAGCAATGTCCTTAGATACCTTGGTTTTTTCACCACGGCTGTCAAACTCGTACGGCTCACGTCCCTCGTTTTCGAGATAGTAATGGCTGTAAATAGGCTTTATGGTAGTCCCCAGCAAATCTTGAGCAGACTTAAGCACAATGTTTAGGTCAATGTTTGCCACTAGC
>CAZTXC010000016.1:0-13819 GCA_964617855.1 uncultured Candidatus Saccharibacteria bacterium
GACCCCAGCCTTAAGTTCGTGGCCGTTTTCGCGGCTGAAGATCTTAACGCCAACCACCTTTCCGTGCTTGCCATTACTCATGCGTTCGCTGGTGTCGCGTACATCTTTAGCTTTTTCTCCAAAGATGGCGCGCAATAGGCGTTCCTCGGAACTGAGCTCTTGTTCACCTTTCGGTGTTATTTTTCCGACAAGGATGTCGCCAGAGTGAACCTCGGCACCAATACGAACGATACCGGTGTCATCAAGGTGACGCAGCGACTCTTCGGAGACATTCGGGATGTCACGAGTAACGATTTCGGGGCCTAACTTTGTTTCGCGAACCTCTGTCATGTAGTCGACAATGTGAATGCTGGTTAGTGTGTCATCTTTGACCAAACGGTCGGAGATGATTATGGCGTCTTCAAAGTTGTAGCCGCTCCATGGCATAAAGGCCACAAGAACGTCTTTACCAAGGGCAAGCTCACCACCTTGTACGCTCATACCTTCAATCAGCACATCGCCTTTTTTAACTTTTTGACCACTTTCAACAACTACCTTTTGGTTGATGCACGAACCTTCGTTGCTGCGGACAAAGTGCTGAGGGTTGTAGGTAGTTATTTTATCGCTTGCGTATTTTACGGCTACTTCTTCGGCGCTAGCTTTAACTACTTCGCCATCTGACTCTGCCACGACAAGCTGACCAGAGTTTTCGGCAGCAACATTCTCCATGCCTGTACCCACAATTGGGCTTTGTGGTTGGATGAGTGGCACTGCTTGGCGTTGCTGGTTGGCGCCCATCAATGAACGGTAGACGTAGTTTTTCTCGATGAAAGGAATCAGCGCTGCGCTAGAACCGATTATTTGCATGTTGCTAGCGTCCATGTGTGTAACGTCGTCAGCATCAACCTCACCCGAGACAAGACGGTTTCGGGCGCTCAATCGATCTTCTACAAAATAGCCGTCTGCTCCGACAGTATTCCCATACCCGGCAATGACAGCTTGCTCCTCTTGGCTGGCGTCGAGATATTCAACTTTGTTAGTGACTTTGGCTTTAACTGGGAAGGTAGCACGGTCAAGCTTTTCGAGTTGCTTGGCCTGTGCGTCAGAAATCGTCTGACCAGCCTTGACTAGCACTTTACCCTTGTCATCAGTGATATCAATGCGAGCAATGTGGCCCGCTGCTTGCTTGGCGGCAACAGCGTTGATGACCTTGCGATATGGTGTTTCCACAAAACCGTATTCGTTGATGCGTGCGTATGCTGCGAGGTTGAGTACCAAACCAATGTTGGCACCTTCTGGAGTTTCGACGCAGCACATGCGACCGTAGTGAGTTGCGTGGGCGTCGCGGACTTCGAAGCCGGCGCGCTCACGACTCAGTCCACCAGGGCCCATTGAGCTGAGTCGTCGCTTGTGGGCGAGCTCGGACAATGGGTTGATCTGGTCCATGAACTGTGACAATTGCGAGCTAGCAAAGAATTCGCGTACTGCGGCCACAATTGGACGGGCATTTATCAGCTGAGCTGGTGTAACGGTCTCGATTTCGCTCATAGACATACGGTCTTTGGCATTGCGTTCCATGCGAAGCAACCCGATGCGCAACTGGCGTTGCACCAACTCGCCGACGAGTTTGACGCGGCGATTGGCGAGTGAGTCGATGTCATCAGCGGGTTCCTGGCTGTTATTCAGGCGAATAATTTCGCTGATGATAGCTGTTAGGTCCTCAAGCTTGAGGGTTCGATGTTCGACGGTGTTTGGCACATCAAGGTCGAGTCGTTTGTTGATTTTGTATCGACCAACACGGCTGAAGTCGAAACGCTTGAAGTTATAGAACATGTTTTCGAGTAGGCTGCGGGCGTTGTCGACCGTAGCAAGATCACCTGGTCGCAAACGTCGGTACACCTCGATGAGGGCTTCGTTGACGCTGCGTGTTGGATCTTTTTCGAGAGTCGATTCGATGTAGTTGCGATCGCCAGTGTCAACATGCTTGAACAGCTCTTTAAGCTGCTGGTCAGTGGCCACACCCAGCGCGCGCAGCAGGGTTGTGACGGCAATCTTTCGGCGACGGTCGATTTTAACGAAGATAGCGCCGTTGTTGGCGGTCTCGAATTCAAGCCATGCACCACGGCCAGGGATTACCTTGGCTCCGAACTGACGGTTCTCGCCTGCCCCATCGGCAGTAAAGAAAACGCCAGCTGATCGGATGAGCTGGCTTACAACGACACGCTCGGCACCGTTAATAATGAATGTACCGCGCTGGGTCATCCATGGATAATCGCCGAGGTAGATCTCTTGCTCCTTGACTTCACCCGTAACCTTGTTGGTCAGCTCAACTGTGGCTTTCAGTGGTGCTTCGTAAGAAACGTTGTTCTCGCGGGCCTCTGCTTCAGTTAGCTTTGGGTCTTCAAAGTGATAGTCTTTGAACCTTAGCTCGAGCTTAGTACCGGTGTAATCCTCGATAGGATTGATCTCGGCGAAGATTTCCCCGAGACCCTCTTCGACAAACCACTGAAAAGAGACCAACTGGTGGTCTATGAGGCTTGGAAGGTCGAGGATATTAATTTGATCCTGAAAAAAGACCCGCTTTGTCTTGCTATGCTTAACACCCATAGCAGACGCAGGTGACGTCGATTTTGCCATACGTATACGTGGCTCCCCTTATTAGATTGTTGCGCGCGAAGGTTATCTAAGCCCAGATTTCTCACCCAATACAAGCAAGACCGACTTACTCTACTTCTTAAAAACAAGTTTGCCCTTCTTTGGCCTAGGTGTCAAGCTTTTTTTATATCAGATACGTCCTCGATGACGCCATCGATCAACCCGTATTCAAGTGCTTCGTTGGCAGTCATATAGTAATCACGCTCCATGTCCTCATGGATTCGCTTTGGTTTTTGCCCAGTATTTTTAGCCATAATATCCTCCAGAAGCTTCTTTATGGCTAACGATTCTTTGAGGTCAATCTCTTGGTCGGTGATTTTTCCGCGTGTTCCGCTGCTTGGCTGGTGAATCATGACTTTGCTATGCGGAAGTGCGAAGCGCTTGCCCTTTGCGCCAGAGCTGAGCAAGAAGGCCGCAGCGCTTGCTGCCATTCCGATGCCGATTGTTTGCACGTCTGGCTTGATGTAGTTCATGGTGTCGTAAATAGCAAGTGCGTCATACACACTACCACCTGGACTATTTATGTATAGGTAAATGTCCTTTTTGGCATCTTCGGCTTGAAGGAAAAGGAGTTGTGCAACGATCAGATTGGCCGTGTGTGGCTCAACCTCGTTACCTAAAAAGATGATTCGCTCTTTGAGTAGGCGTGAATAGATATCATAAGCCCGCTCACCTTGGTGGGTTTGCTCAATGACCGTTGGAATAAGAATTTGACTTGTTGTACTCATGAAAAAAGCTCCTCAGCTTGGTGTGCGCAGTTGTTTGTTTGGCGAACACTACAAAAAGTATAGCTAAATTAGCACTCACGAGTCAAGAGTGCTAATCGCCTATTTTGTATTGAGGTCTATGAGGCGCTGAATGGTTTTTTCGCTGAGAAGTTGAGCGGCAATATCGCGTTTAGCTTCCTCGCTGTTAAGCTGTTCCTGCATCTTATCGTCTTTGTACTGCCCTTTTAGTAGCGTGATCCGGGTTTCTACTTCTTCTGGAGTAACCGTCAGTCCTTCTGCGTCAGCTACCTCGGTCATGATAATGCCGGCCTTGGCTCGCTTTTCGGCAAGCGGCGTGATTTCGCTTTTTTTGTGTTCTTCTTCGGTCTGTTCGGTTTGCTTAAGGTATTCTTCGTACGTGATGCCGCGGTACATGAGATTTTGATGGAGATCGGTCATGAGATCTTGCTCGTAACCTTCGAGGATTGTCTCAGGTAGTGAAACAGTGCTCTTGCTAATGAGGTCTTCGATCAGTTGGTTCTGGAGTGCCTGAGTTGCCTTAGTTTGCTGTTCAGTCTCGAGCTGCTTGCTAATATCAGTTCTCAACTCGTCAACGGTTTTAAACGGGCCGGCCTCGGCAGCAAGTTTGTCATCAACTTCGGGCAGCGTAACTTCCTGGACTTTGTTCACCGTAACGTTGAAGGTTACTTTCTTGCCCTGGAGTGCTTTTACTCCGTAGTCTTTTGGAAATTCCAAAGTGAATTCTTTTTTATCACCTGCTTTTACACCAACTAGATTAGATTCAAAGCCTGGGATAAACGTGTTACTACCAAGTGCTAACGGGTAATCCTTGCCACTTGCCCCTGCTATGGCTTCGCCTTTAGCATCTTTGCCATCAAAATCTATCCAGACTTGATCACCATCTTTCGCAGCTCGCTCAACATCTTCTTTTGTTGCCATCCGGAGTTGAAGGTTGTGGATGACCTCGTCAATATCGGCGTCGGTGACGTTAACTGGATCGACAGCAGCCTTTAGTTTTTTATAGTCACCTAGTGTGATTGGTGGAATTACTTGCGTGCTAACGGCAAACTCAAGGTCAGTGAATGGGACAAATTTCTTCATCTCAACTTTTGGTTGCGTGACGGGTCGCAGTTTTAGCTGCTCACTGGCCGCAGCATACAGACGTGACATCGCGTCATCCAAAAACTCGTTGAGCAGCAGGTCGTGGTTAATATGTTTTTCTACCATGTCGGCGGGTGCCTTACCTTCGCGAAAGCCAGGTACCTGAAGGTCTTTGCCGAGTCGCCTAAGTGTACTGGCCTTAATGTCAGCTAGCTCCTTGGCCTCAGCAACAATATTGACCGTTACGTTTGTGTCGTCAGTTTTGGTGAGAGTAGATTTCATACTCGGCTAGTATACAGGAGTTGGCGTCAATGGCTAGTCGCTTTTGCCGCATGGCAACGTAGTGGCTAGCTACAGAAACCCACAACTTTGCCATGCGACAGCGCGACAGCTTGGCGCCTTTTAGTTGGTGTAGAGATGCTCAACTTGTGACACGAAAGTATCGGGAGCATCTGGTGTTGGGCAGCCTTCTTGGTCGCAACGAGCGGCGATAGTCACAGTTACAGGGCCCGAATACGTCACCATTGCCCCATCGACAATACGTGAGGTAGCCGCTTGCTGCTGATCAGCTCGGTAGCCGAAGCCGCAAACGTTTGCCTTACAGCGTTCACGACACCCCTGGGCTATGCCAGATAGTGCGATATGAAATGACTCTCCTGTCTTCGACTCAATTGCCTCGATCTCAGGCACTTTTGCAAGATGGTTGTGGTCGTAGCTAGTGCCACGAATAATTAGTTCAGACATATTGACCTAGCCTAAGCGGTCACTCTAACGAATGCAAGCTACTTTTTAAAGCGATCGTCAAGTACTATAGCTGCAATTCGATCTGGGGAATGACGTTCTTCGTTCTGGGTTGGTAAATGCTTTAAGTTGAACTGTTGTTCTGCCAACTCTTTTTCGCCGACAAAAATGACGTATGGAATGCGTTTGTTTAGCGCAGTTTTAAGTTGAGCCTCGACCTTACGTCCAGAGTAGTCAACGGCAACTCGAATTCCTTCTTCTCGCAAATGTCGGGCGAGTTTGTCTGCGCCATCAGTTACATCACCGATAAGACTGATATAGACGTCAGTTTCGCTGGCCAGGTTTGGTGCAAGTTGGTGGGTAGCTAAAAAGTCTCCAATCACCACATCCCCCATACCAAAACCGACAGTTGGCACTGGCTCGACGCCGAACAGACCAACGAGGCCGTCATATCGGCCGCCGCCAAACATTGATCGATTGTTTTCTGGGCTGGTATCAAACACTTCAAAGACAACATCGGTATAGTAGTCAAATCCTCGCATTAGCGTGATGTCGAGCCTAGCGTTTGTTATGGTGTGGTCATGCAGGCGATCCAAGACGTCGCGGACCAAAAGTAGTTCGGGCGTTTCGGCGATTTGTGCCGGTAACTGTTCAATGGTGCGATTGTGAATAAGCTTTTGCAATTTTTTGAAATCTTCGTCGGCAGTGTCGGGGGCAAATATCTCTTTAGCCTGTTGCTCAAAAGCATCTGCTTCGAGCTTACCGTGGCGATCAAGCAGCTTGATCATCAATTCTGACTGAATAGCGTCAAGTTCTAAGTAATCCTTCATCACGACGTTGATGAGCTTGCGACTATTAATTCGAATTTCATACATGCTGTCGGTTGCCCCAAAAGCTTTCATGATGTCATGGCTTAACATGATCAATTCAGTTTCAGCTTCGAGACCTTTGAGCCCGAACACGTCAACATTAAGTTGCCAATGTTCGCGCAACCGGCCACGTTGTGGCCGTTCGTAGCGCCACAAGTTAGGAATTGAATACAGACGTAGCGGGTACCCGAGTTCTTGTCGTCGGGCAGCTACCATGCGAGCCACAGTCGGTGTCATCTCGGGTCGGATTGCTACACGGCGCCCACCACGGTCTTCAAACTGATATGTCTGCTCGTTGACAATCTCTTGGCCACTTTTGGCCGCATAGAGCTCAAGCGGTTCGAGAATTGGCGCAGTGTACTCCTCGTAGCCGTACCGTTCACAAACCGTGCGCCAGGTGTCAAAGATGTATTTCTGCAGACGCATGTCTTCTGGATAGAAGTCACGTGCGCCTTTATAAGGCTGGGTGCCAAGATTGCTCATTGTGTCAATTATGGCTAGAGGTTTTGCAGTTTGCAAGCGATACCAAAGAAGCACTCGATCAGTTTTCGCTTTATCTTGATCGGCTCAGACACGAAGTTCTTGCTGTCGATGGTAGTAAGGCTGTACTCGTAGGTGGTATTTTCGGCCACGCTCCAATGGTCGAATGATTTCGCTGTGCCTGAGTAGAGCTCTTTAGAGCCGGCGACTAATCGGTACTTCGCCACACCATTTGGAGATGATCCTGCATTCCAGCTCAACACTATCTTGCGGTCAAACGCCCAGATCTTAGTATTCAACCCGAATTCGTAGCTAGCCTTAAAGATCGTCGGCGCCTTAACGGCAGGTGGAGCTACTGTTCCAGTTGTGCTAGTCCCACCGGTCGGGATATTCGCTCCACTGTTGTTTGTGTTGGGTGCAGGGGTGGGCGAAGCTGCTGGCGGAGGTGTTGGTGCAGGCGCAGGTGCTGGTGCGGGTGCAGGGGTGGGCGAAGCTGCTGGCGGAGGTGTTGGTGTAGCCGCAGACGCTGTCGAGTACGCACTCGAAGTCCAGACACATGCGTACTGAGTCTTTTTGCCATCGAGGCAGGTGTTGACTGGTGGATCAAGGGCGACAATGTTCGTCTTGCTGACTCCATTGACCGTGGTTTCCTTGAATAACCCTTGCAATAGATACTGGCTTGATGCATCATCAATCCCCATTTGCTTCCATTGCTCCTTGGCGTCCTTGTTGGCCACACCGGCAAGATTGAATCCAGCCCCGTAGCAAGTTGTGTCACCTACGATCCATCCATAATCTCGCAAGGCGACAGCAAAAATACGGGCGGTTCGTGCCTTGGCGGGATTGTCCCGTAGGTCCGCCCTAGAGTTAATCCAGTTTGTAATTTCTGCATCTGTTGACGTAATTCTAAAGCGCATACCTTCGGGGACTGTTTTGCTAAGCGTAAGCAGTGATTTGAAGGTTTGTTTTGTGTTGAAGTCGGCGTACTCATCCATGCTCTTACAGTAGTTGTTGCGCGTAATATCACGCGCGTCTTTCCACTCATTTCGGGTCGCTGGCGCTACAGCGTAGCCGCAGGTAGTGCCGACATCTGCACCTCCGGCTGCAAGTTGAGTAGCCGTACAGTCCGGGCCGAACATGGTGTTCACCGACTCCATCGTCAGTGCGTGTCGAATCTCGCCCTCTTGCACTTCCTCGGGCGTTACCACCATAGCTGAATCTTGAATGCCCATTCCGCGAACAATACTAGTCCCCTCGTCATACGTGAGGTAATTGGCTATAGCGCCATTTTTATCACGTAAAACAATTGCTTGCGAAACACACAGGCGTTTGTCGGGTGACTTTTGCCTTGCATTATAGACAAGCCCCCGGAACCCTACGCATGTGAGGCCTGTGCGATCAACCCGGTTAAGTTCGTATACGGTTGTGCCATCGATAATCACCATCTCATTGTCGTTACCGTTGTCTCCTGGGTTGTCGTTCTGATCACCTGCTGGACGCCAGGCGTCATTCCAAGGTATTTCTCGCTCAGGAGTTAAGCAGGTAAGCGGCCCTGCGAGGTCGGTGTCATAGCATCTGTCCTTATCAAGATTAGATGGTAGGCACGTGGCGGCGTCACAAATCATAATCTTCTTTTTCGTCGTTGCTTGCGATGCATAGTAGATAGGTATTGAATAGTCGCTCGCGTCACCAGCTAGGCCGAATTGCGTCATGAACTTGCCTTTTTGTTGTGGTACGGTTGCTTGGAAATCAGCAGTTTTAGCGTTCCACAGCTGCCCATAATGGTACATATTTGAGCCCATTTCCTCAGCTTTGGCTGCTGAATTGCGCCACAGCGGCAACGAACAGGCTGGCTGGTTCCACGGTGCTGACCCGTACGGCACTTTATAGGTGTATCCCGTGACAGACTGTCCACACGTTGTTGCGCTAGAGCTAATGTCGGTTGCCGGGCCAGTTGCCAGCGACTTGCCGAAAATCCAGAAACTAATAACTAATAAGAGAAACAGTCCAAACGACTGAAAAATTGATCGTATGTTGTGTCGGCGTGTTACTTCTTGCTTTGTTTCTTTATTTTGATGATCGTCGTTATCGATATCCCCAATTGCCATGCATACACCCCTCTGCTAGTAAACGTTAGCGTCATTGTATCTGCATCAGTTATGGCATGCAAGTCTGTGTGAATTTGTGACGGAGGGACGTGTATGACTTGAATCGTTTGCTCTGTGGTGCGCGAGAAAGGACTTGAACCTTCACGCCCTTGCGGGCACTAGCTCCTAAGGCTAGCGTGTCTACCAATTCCACCACTCGCGCGAGTGAAGTGAGATGTGAACTGAATGATTGTAACAAAAAAACGCCAAAAAGGCGTCTACCCTAGTCGGTAGAAGGAGAGCGCCGCATCTCCATAACTTCGATTGTCCACCACAACAACCCCATTAACGGCGGGCGCTTGACCTCCCCTACCTGAGTGGGATAGTACCATAACCGATTTATTATGCATATGCTGAGTTAGTAATGAAACTGTGGATAACTGCAGATCATGATACGGCGGGTCACAGAAGATAACGTCAAAATGCTTATCTGTATTATTTTGGCTCCAAGATCGACAGTTAGCTTGTGTTATTTTTACTACACCCTCTACACCTAGCTCCTTTGCTGCTGCATGTAGGCCGCTTACTGCTGAGCGGTCCTTTTCGACGAGCTGGGCGAATTTCGCCTTACGACTAATGGCCTCAAAGGCCAGCGCTCCCGTACCGGCAAACGCATCAAGAATTGTTAACCCAGATATGTCACCGAGGATATTGAACAAAGCCCCCCTTACCTTTTCACTCATGGCGTGGGTCGTAACTTTTGTCGTAGCGGTAAAGTTTCTGCCGCCAAGGTTCCCTGCAATAATGCGCATTACATGTACTTGTTTCCGGTCTTAGCTTCGTCAATCGCCAAGTACCAAACCAGTGCTAATGTTTCAACAATCTTTGGTGCCAGAAAGCCTTTAACGGTGTTCATCATTTTCTTATTCCATCCCTTACGGTAGTAAGCTTCATAAATTTGCTGCTCGGCGATTTCTACAGCAGCCGCTCGAAACAGCTTTTCGACACCAGTTTGGGTGGCGTTGGCCATTTTCTTGCTCGATAGAGACTTGCCGCTCAATTTTAGGGGAGCTATGAGAAGTGCAACGCCCCATTCAAATAATGCATGCGTTGTCAGGAGCCCCTTGCTACCCCACATCTCCCAGTTCTTTTTGACGATGTCGGCTAGTCCATCGCCCGGGATGAAGAGTTTGCGCATGACAGTATCTCGCGACTCTAACCCTTTGCCTCCGCGTAGTCGCTCCAGCTCTGCCTCATAAGGATAATGGTGTGCGGGTGTTAATCCGTCTACGACGGCGTGAGCCAACCAGGCGGCTTCGAAGGCTGATTTTTCTCTATTGCCTGCTTTGAGCGCAACCACGAGCTCCTTATAGTGCAGCTCGATAATTTCTAGTATGCCGGTATCTGTTTCGTCAAAGGGATCAAAATAGTGCCATGGCTCGTCTTGTCCTGGGCTTTTGGCCTTGATGCCATCTGGGCCATTCCGACCCTCAAAGCTTATAATTTGGCGAATAGTTGGAAATGTAGCCAGGTCCAAACTTTTGGACAGCACGGCGTAAGCGCTGCGGTCCAATTTTTGGTGAGCCCCCAGCACGTTGCCGGAGTAGTTAGTAAAAGTAGTGCCTGAAAACATTAATTGAGGTGTGTTATGGCGCGGAAGGCTTCGACCTGCTGCGCAAACTGTGGGTAGTCTAACAGATTTTCACCCTTTTGAATAAACTCCTCGGCAGCGGAACGGGCAGCTTCGATGAGTTCAGTATCTGACAGACGAATGAGCCGTAGATCGAGCGCACCGTGCTGCAGGGTGCCATAAATTTGTCCGGGGCCTCGTAGTTCGAGGTCGAGCTCGGCCAACTTGAAGCCGTCTTGGCTGGAGGCAATGGCTTTGAGCCGCTGACTCGGTGCTTCAGAAGTGCTAGGCACGAGGTAGCAAAACGAGGCTTCGGCTCCACGACCGACTCTGCCGCGTAGCTGGTGGAGTTGGGCCAGGCCGAACGCATCAGCACCTTCAATGACCATGACCGTGGCATTTGGCACATCAACACCCACTTCAATGACCGTGGTACTTACGAGCACATCAAGTTTGTGATTCACGAAGTCGCTCATAACCTGTTCTTTATCTTTGGCGGCCAGCTTGCCGTGGAGCAAGCCTACTCGCCATGTAGGCAATAACGTTTTACTAACTAGTTGATGAAGCTCGTTGACACTGATGTGCTTGACGGTATCTGACTTACTAATGAGTGGACAGACGATGTAGGCTTGCCGGCCTTTTTGAAGCTCTGCCGCAACAAGTTCGTACAGCTGAGGCCTCGAATTGACCGAATGTAGATCGGTAGTAATTGGCTGGCGGTTGGCTGGCTTGTCTTTAAGGATGCTGACGTCGAGCTCACCATACAGTGTGAGGGCTAGGCTGCGCGGGATTGGGGTGGCGGTTAGACTGAGCACATGCGGGCTTAGCTTGGCTTTGCTGATAAGTTTTTGGCGCTGACGAACGCCAAAACGGTGCTGTTCATCTATGATAACCAGCCCGAGCGATGAGACATCAACTGACTGTTCTATGAGTGCATGGGTGCCGATTAAAATATCGACCACGTGGTCGCTAGCTAGCTGCTTGATCTGGCTTTTCTGTTTCGCGGTCAAGGCACCAACCAGCAGCTGTATACGCTCGTCTGGAATGTGCCTTGTCAGCAAGTTGCGCAGCGTTCGGTAGTGCTGACGTGCCAGTAGATCAGTAGGCGCGAGAAGCAAGACTTGGTGCCCCGCTCTGACAGTGTTCAATGCTGCGATGGTTGCTACAACTGTTTTCCCTGACCCAACGTCACCTTCGATCAGTCGATTCATAGGATGTGGTTTTGTCATATCTTGCAGAATCTGCCAACTAATTAATCGTTGACCATCAGTCAGAGCAAACGGCAGGCCGTCAACAAAGTCTTTTACGCCCGCCTGATCAAATGGAATGGCCAGGGCATGCTCTTGCTCTATGTCTGCCTTCGCGTATCTACTGGCTAGGGTTAGGCCAAAGGCTTCCTCGAACGCCAGTCGATGCTTGGCAGGGGCCAACTCCTCCATAGAGGTCGGAAAATGAAGCTGTTCGATCGCTTGGGCATGAGAGATGAGGTGGTAATCTTGCACTATCCAGGTTGGTAGGTTCTCCGGCAAGTGCGCTATTAAGGGCTTAAGTAGTATTAGTAACTTGCGTAAAGTGCTGGAGTTTAAGCCCCTCGTTTCTCGGTACTTCGGTAAGATACGTGCGGCATTTGTTGGCAGGTCACTAACCTGCTCGATTGAAGGATTTGTAATACTGAACTGTCGACGATTAAAGGCGAGCTCGCCAACGAGAAAATACTCACGTCCTGCCTGCAGACCATCAGCGCGATATGGTTGATTAAACCAGACTACCTTTACAGCACCCGTTTCGTCACTGGCAGCGGCCTCGGTGATGTGCATGCCTCGACGAACATACCGGCCCTTAACCTGACTAAAGGTGACACGTAGGCTTACAGGGCCAGGCTGAATGCTCGCGATGGTCTGCAAAGAGGAGTAATCTTCGTACTGTCTTGGCCAGTGATTAATAAGGTCGGCTGTGGTAGCAACGCCTAAGCGGGCCAGCTTACTGGCGACTTCTGGGCCGACACCTTTTAGGCTCGCTACATCATCGCTAAGTGTCATATATACAGTATAGCGGTAGACAAAATATCAATTCGCTGGGATTATACGGCAATGACTAATGTAGAACGTGTTGATTTACGTACATTGGATGATTTCGATTTCAGCCAAGAAATAGCCTCAGAAAGTTCTGACGAGTGGCGTAAGAATGACAGGGGCATAGCGAGTTACAGCGACTATTTGTTTGATGATTTTTTTACTTTGCCCCAACTGATTGAGTCGCAGATTGGTTATGATGACCGCAATGTTGGACTAGACCTGGCTGGTGGGAAGAATGGCATAGCCCTACAAGAACTGCTTGATGAGCGTTTGCTAGGCAGAGGATTGGTTACGAACTTGCATGATCATCGTAGCCGTGAAGCAAAACAGCGTGCTGATCTTGATCACATAGAAGGCAACCTGCGCGATAAGACAACATGGCAGCGTGTTGTCGATTGGCAGGCTGTGTATGCCCCGGAGGGCTTTTCTCTCGTTCTGCATCGTCCATGGGGCGCCATGCAAGATCTGCCAGCGCGCTTTTACGAAGCTAGCTTACATATTGTTACGAGTCTGCTAAAACCAAATGGTCTGGCGGCCCTGCAGATCCCAAGCGCGCTGCTATTTGCTGAAGCTGCAGTTGTAAGTGGTCTGCACGCTAGCCTCGCCACGCGAGAAGACGTTGCAAATGTTGAGTGTGCTCAAACGACATCAACGGGCGGTTATTGCGTGGTAACTAAGAGTCGATAACTTGGAGGATGGCGCTGGTGTTCTTGCCGCGGCGCAGAATGGCGTGATTATGGATAAGTAAGCCTGGGCGAATGGTCGCGTCAGCACCAATTTGCTTGCCGTTCAAATAGACTGCCCCGCTGCCCAAGAATCGCCGAGCCTCGCTGTTTGATCCGGCTAGCTCAGATGATACCAAGGCATCAACTAGGTCGTCATCTAGCTGGACATCGACGACCGGTAGTTGCTGCTTGAGTTCAACCAAATCGTTTGGCTGAAGCTGGCTGTAGTCTCCTCCACCAAACAAGACTCCGGTGATACGTTCAACCGATGTTGTTGCTTCGCTACCATGGACAAGTGTGGTTACAGCTTGAGCGAGGTATTTTTGAGCTGCTCTTCCGGCAGGATTAGCTCTGAACTCCTCCATTAGTTTTTCATGCTCAGTAGGTTCAATGGCGGTAAAGACCTTGAGGTAATCGTCTACTGCTTCGTCCTCTACGTTAAGCCAATACTGGTAGAAGGAGTAAACACTCGTCTTGGAACTATCTAGCCAAACAGCACCACCTTCTGTCTTACCAAACTTTTTACCGGTCGCCTTATTAATGATCAGCGGTAATGTGAGGGCGTGCACTTCGTCACCGTCAACTTTTCGAATCAAGTCAACGCCGGAAAGACAGTTGCCCCATTGGTCAGCTCCCGCGAGTTGAAGGTTCACGCCATATGCTCGGTGTAGGTGTAGGAAATCATATCCCTGAAGTAAGGTGTAACTGAATTCGGTAAAGCTCATGCCACTGCCGCCCTCGCCAATGCG
>CAZTXC010000017.1:0-13239 GCA_964617855.1 uncultured Candidatus Saccharibacteria bacterium
TGCAAGTTTTTAGCACTGGGGCGTGTTTGGCCTTAGTCTTCGATCGGCAGGTAAAAACCTTAGCTCATGGGCATAACCGTATCGAAGCAGTTTGTGATGTGTACGTCGCAGTAGACCGTGGCCTCAAACTGTATGAGACCCAAATCAAACCACGAATAATCGTGAGGTGTTTGTTAAAGAGTTCTAAGCAAATTACGTGAGGTCGATAGCAGCCTGCTTACAGCTCTTTATAGAGATATATGCGGGCAACTAACGGGTGATACTCACGGCAGTTGCGTTTTGTCCGGTATTGGAAATTAACATTTCGTGCCGCTCCTTTAGGTTTAGTATTCTCCCCTGCCCACAAAGTGCTGATTTACAGCTGTGATTTGGCAAGTTACGAAGCATTTTAGCATAAAGATAATGAATTGTCAAGTACTTTTTCAGTACTTTGCTTTTTACTATAAATATGGTATTTTGCATTTATTCCCCGGGACGTATCCATAGCCACCGTGGCTACCTTAACAAGGAGTACTCAGTTGAACATCATCTTGGAGCCTCTCGTACCCAGCGGCACGCACCACCAGATGCAGATCTACCGTGATGTGCACACCGCCCTGGCCGCCATCGGCGCCCAGCTGGAGGTGGCACTGGCCGGCGTTCCGCAGGTGAGCGAGGTGTCGCTCGGCGTCAGCCAGAGCAACAGCGTCGCCACCTGGCCGACCTACAAGTTCGTGCTCACCACCCCGCTGCCCTTCGCCGAGATGTCCACCCACCACCACAGCGATGAGCGCAGCCAGCACCCCAGTGGTCAGACCATCAGCCTGACGCGAGACGTCATCGATGAGCAAGAGCTCAGCCGCGTCATCTCGCACACCGTCAAGACCATCGTCGATCACGTCCGACGCCTGCTCAAGGAGGCGTTGGCGTCCGCCCAGGACTCCGTGCGGCAGCTGCAGGGCGCCGTCCAGTTCCTGGAGCCGACTTCGGTCAGCTGACTTCCCCAGCACAAGTTGTGTTGATGCGCCATTGCCACAAGGGCGTTGGTGAACCGGACTCTCGCCATCGGCGTGTCGCACACTGACGGCTTAGCCGTCGCGTCGGGAACCTCTCCTGGGTGGGCTCAACTGAACTCCGTGTTCATCCCACCTGGGAGAGGGCCCCGTGAACCGTTGTCGCGCCTGTTGCGCACACGACTCACCGGGTCCTTTTATAATTGCCAAATATAGACTTTTTTACGTGTTTATGCTATAATTAAGTATTCCTAGACGGATGTTCGTGACCACCTGGTCACCTTGAAAAAGGAGAATTCAATTGGAGCTTCATGTGGTTTCCCTCATGAACATGCCCATCAGCAACACGCTGGCCCCCGAGACGGCCGTCATCATGGCCGCGCAGCAGGCGCTGGAACTGGCAGGCAGGCTGCTCGAGGTCCGCTTCGCCGGCGTCACGCAGCTCACCGAGCTGCACCTCGACTTCATCGACCGTGACGCCCCGGTGCTCATCCCGTCGTACCAGTTCACCCTGGCATGTGACAGCCCGCAGGGCGGCACGTACCGCGTGAAGGTCGAGAGCTCGGATGCTGAGTCGGGGATTCCGCTCGCCACCGTGCTCAGCCCCGAGTACGTCAAGGAGTCCATGGCCAACTCGATCATGGAGACCATCCACGCCCGGGTGCTGAGCGAGCTTCGGCTCATGCTCAGCTACGTCAGCGACGTGCAGCGGGGTCTGATGTCCAGCATCCACATCCTCGAGCCGGTCACCACAAGCGACTGACGGCCGCACCCTTCCATGGGTGGGTAGCAATTGAACTCTCGTTCGTCCCACCTATGGAAGGGCCCCGTCGTCTGTTGTCGCGCACACGCGCACACAAACTCAGGGTCCTTTTTACTTTTTATCTATTTGGAGCCAAAAAGCATCAGCCCAGTTCTTATAACTAATGTTGTTAGGGTGGAATAAATCAGGTGCAAAGCCAAAGATACTTTGATGCTCGGTTGTCTGTTTTTGAAGATCAACCAAAACTAGTTTTGGAAAGTTTTTAAGTTCCTCCTCGATCACTTTAGTCAGAGTTTTAGCTGGTTCGGTTCGGTTACGTCGGCTATTGAACAGCGGCATATTGCTCACGTAAGTGCCATCGGGTAAATAACCTAGCAGTTCACGAAATCGCAGCCGAAAAACCTCCGGCTCGGTGCGCGTTACATCGTTGGCGCCAACTTCGATGGTCACAAGGTCTGCCTTTGTGGCTTTAATCACCGATACTTGTTCATCTAGCACATCTTGCACGGTGGCCCCTGTTTTACTGGGATTAATAATCCGCACCGTCTGGCCAGTTTTCGCAGCGTAGCGCTTAGCAATCACACCCACATAGCCGCGCATTGGGCTGCTGGCACCGATGCCCTGAGCAGCTGAATCTCCGAGTGCCAAATACGTCAGCTGGCCAGTTTCTTTACTCTTTCGATCCCAAAACGCTTTGTTGTGGTTCACGCTCCACTTAAGCCAAAGGAGGCCAAACACCTCCGCAGCAACAAATATGGATAAAACAGCTAGTATCACAGGCAGCTTCTTTCGTTTAGTTTTCTTCGCCACAACAACCTACGTACACAGTTCATCAGGAATCGAGGCGATGCCACCTAAGTTGTGCGTATCGGTAAAGCCCGCTGCATCCATTGATCGCTGAGCCACAGCCGACCTATTGCCGGAGCGGCAAAATAAAAAGACGGGCCGGTCTTTCGGTAGGTCTGGCATTCGACCTTCGATCATTTCTTGCACATCCCAGTGCTTCGCAAACCTACAACTGCGCTCAGCAAGCTCCGCCTCAGAGCGAACGTCCAATAAATACGCCCTACCATTTTTGATAGCTTCTATTTCTTGGCGGGTAAGTTTGTGGTCCATACCTCAAGTATACGCTGCTCGTGCAAAGATTTCGTTACGGCGCTAAGCGATTGATGTCGCGAGGGAAGAGTGTGGCTTCTTTGACGTTGTTGAGGCCGATGGTTTTTTCAACCAATCGGTCGATGCCATAGCCACAGCCACCGTGTTGCGGCAATCCGAATTTAAAAGCCTGCAGGTAGTATTTGTAACCAGGGTGTTCAACGTCCATGCCGGCTTTCTTCATTTGTTCAATCAGTTTTTCGTAACGGTACTCACGCAGTGGTACGGTCGCAATTTCGAGGCCCCGGAAGAGTAGGTCGCCCCACAAAACGGTCGTTGGGTCTTCAGGATTAACCTGGTGATAAAACTTCATGGCTTCAACCGGGAAGTGCGTGGCAAAAACCAAATCACTGCCCTTGTTCTTGCGGGCGTAATCACAAATCCAGCGTTCTTCGTCAGGAATTAGATCTTTTTCTTGCGTGGTATCGGTGCCTGTGGCCTTGGTATAGAGTTCGTGGATTTCGGCCACAGTAAACTTTGGCACTGAGTCACCCACAACCAGCTCAGGAGCTTGTAGACTTTTTAGATCGTCGGCGTGTTCGTCGTAAGCCCGCTTAAGTACCGCGATCGTCATATCACCGACCGTGTCGAGCACCTCATCATGGTCTTTTACAAAGCCCATCTCGATGTCGAGCATGGTCACTTCGCTCATATGGCGAGTGGTGGCGCTTGGCTCGGCGCGGAAGGCTGGGCCAATTTCATAAACCCGCTCAAAGGCGCCGACTAGCATTTGCTTATACAACTGTGGGCTCTGCGCTAAGGTTGCTTCTTGGCCGAAGTAATCGAGTTTAAATACTTCCGCACCCCCTTCGGTAGCACCGGCTAAGAGTTTTGGAGTTTGGATCTCGACGAACTCTCGCTCAGTGAGGTATTCGCGAATGTAGCGGTTAAGATCAGCCCGGATTTTGAAGATTTTTTGCTCCTGAAGGTTGCGTAGGTTGAGTGCTCGAGTCTCGAATAATGTGTCGAGATTCTCAGACTTATGACCAATCGGCTTATCGACTTCGATTGGTGGTTCGTCGGTAACTGGTGAATCAACGGTTATCAATGGGTCGTGCAGCTCGGCACCACCTGGTGCACGGTCGTCTTTAAAACTAGTGCCTTCAATGGTAAGCACGGTACCAATTTGCATGCCACGCAGTTTTTCAACTTCAGCTTCGTCCTGCACCAGTACCTGGGTCAAGCCACTACGATCACGGACAACAATAAAGTTAAGGCCGCCCAGCAACCGCTTTTTGTGCAGCCACCCTTGAATAGTTATTTTTTGGTCGATGTGTGACGCAACGTCACGGGCTAATGTTCTCGTCATTCGTCCAGTGTACCCGATCTGTTGCCCCAGGGGAAGAAGCACAACGCAAACCACAATTGGCATATGAATCCCTTTATGGTATAGCACTGCGTTTAAGCTATACTGTGCTCATGGAGCAGGAGCCGATCTCACTTGAGCAGCAAGCCCACGACATGATTGAGCGTGTCGATGACATTTTGGACGAGCCAGATCAGCTGTTTGTTGATGCCTTGCAATACTACACCACGAGTGAAAATCACTACCTGGAGCTACGAGCGCTGTATATGCGCGGACATGACACCTCACAACCCGACGAAGCAAAGTGGGACCGTCGTCTTGCCATTGCCCGGATGACCCCGGCCCGAATGGAAGTTCTATTTCGGTTCGACCTAGATGCCAACCACGATGTTATTGGCCGTGAGTCTTCTCGTGTTGATATTGCACGCGCCCTGACACTTCTAGATGACATCGACCCGCGAGCAGCGACTGCTTTTAGTTTGGCCGTGACGCAATCCGAGCGGCCTGACGAGCATCACCCATCGATCAATCGCGAACGCCTGAGGGAACTCTACACTGAACTGCTCGACAACGCTCAGGTAGTCACCCGCAAGTACCGTGAGTTCATAGTTAGTGGCGGCAAACTACAGATCGCCAGTCAAGAAATTGAACCCGGTAGTTTTCCCACCGATGAATTAACCTTGTTATTCCCTCGTCGAGCTATTTACTTTACCAACTACGACGGCGACACCTTTATTCTGCAGCAAACACAAGATGATAGTCTCGAAAGTTACGTGCGATCATCCAAAGACGACAACCCAGAGGGGCCATTTTTGCTAGTCGACGAGCACGGCAATCAACTAGATAGCGATGATCATATTGCCGCCTTCCGACAGGCCCAATGGGCCGTTATTGATGAGATCGCAGCCGCCCGCGCAACTGGTCAAAGAGCTTTAGAAGACTCAATTCTGACCATCATTCGACGTAAATTAGCCGAGCTACACTAGCTTTTTTTATCAGACTTGGGGGCCTGTTTTGGCTTGGGTTGTGGGCTGGGTGAGTCTTTGGTTTCAACCACGTCTTGCGGGTCGGTTTTTTCGGCAGCTTCGGCTTCTTGCTCAACTGGGTCAGGGTTGGCAGCTTTATCCTTTTTAGCCGCCAGAGCAGCGACTTCGCGAAGGTCATCGTATTTATCAAATTCATCGACAATTTTGCGGCCGATGAGTTGTTCGATGATGTCCTCGATGGTGATAACCCCCGTCATCTCCTGAAATTCATTTACCACCACAAACAGGTGGTGTTTAGTGCGCAAAAAAGCATTGAGCGCATGGTTGAGTGTTTGGCTTTCATTTACAAAGAAAACCCGTTTATCGTAGATATTCTTAACCAGGCGGCTGTCACTTTTAGCGGCGCCCACCAAGTTTTTAAGGTATAACGTGCCAACGATATGATCTAAATCACCCTCATACACGGGGAAGCGCGAAAAGCCACTATCATGCAAGTTGCTCATGAGTTTCAAGTCGACAGATGCATTAACATCAACGCCCTTCACGACGCGCCGGGGCACCATAACTTCGGCAATTGTCTTATCGCTAAACGTCAGCGCATGCGCAGCAATGCTACGTTCATCACTTGTTAGGCTGGAGTGGCCTGACTCGCTGCTGCGAACCAGCGCTACAAGCTCTTCTTTGCTAGCGAACGGCAACGACACGTCGACTGGGCGGCGCACAAACCAGCTACGCAGAATAGCAACTGCCGGCGCAAGAAACACCAACACCTCATTCACATAGGGTGCTACCTTGCCCGCCAAACGCTCAACTTGGTCGTAAGAGACAACGTAATTAAGCACATAGCTACCGACCAACAATGCAGTGGCAGTAACAGCGATTGCAATCGGGGCCCACCATTCCCAGGCCAGAATAACAACCAGGCTCAACTGAGATAGCACAACAACACCGCGAGCCAGCCACGCAGTCTGATGTCGCTTAGAGAACAATGGGAGCAGTTGGGCCGCAATTGGATCAGCATTTTTAGCGCGTGCAGTAACCTCAAACAAACTCATACGTCGCAACACCCGCAGCAACGCGGCGGTCACTACTAACGCAGCAACCAGCACCACGACTAACAGTAAAACTAAGAACCCCTTCATCCTGCTTATAATAACCTGCTCTACCAAGCCTGCCTAGTACTAGTGACATTGATACGCTGCTTTCACTAAACTGGAACAATTGCCGAAGCCAAGCTATGATGTAGTGGCATAAAAGGAGTGAAGATGAGCAAGAATTTTTGGATTGTTTTAGTACTCGTTGTTGGCGGCTTAATCGGCTTATTCACCTTAACTGGCGACAAGTCTTCTACCATTTCTGATACCAAATACGCCGACGGAAACGTGCTGACGGTAAAAGACAGCGATCACAAGTCCGGCGCCGGTAATAAGAAAGTGACTATTATTGAGTACGGCGACTTCCAGTGCCCAAGCTGTGCCCGGCTCTTCCCAATCATCGAACAAGCTCGCGAGGAATACAAAGACGAAGTCACGTTTGTTTTCCGCCACTTCCCCATCACTAGCATCCACCCCAACGCCCAGGCTGCTGCTCGGGCCGCTGAGGCTGCCGGTGCTCAAGGTAAGTTCTTCGAAATGTACCAACAACTGTATAGCACTCAGGCCGACTGGAGTAGCGCGAGCAATGCTCAATCTACTTTTGAAGGCTATGCTCAAAAACTCAAGCTCGATGTAGCGAAATTTAAAACCGACTTCGCCAGCGAAGCCACGAATGCGCGCATAACTGCAGACCTTGATAGTGGCAAAAAGATCGGTGTTAATGGCACGCCGGGCATCTTCATTAATGGCAAGCAGCAAGAATCGCCCGTCGATTACGCCGAATTCAAGCGCTGGATCGATGACGCGATCTCTAAGGCAAACCCAACACCAGCAACTTCACCCGAACCTGCTACGCAACCTACTGAGTAAATTAATTGACAAAAAATCATTTTGATGTACTGTTGAAGGTACCTCAACCCTGATGCTGTGGAGCATCACGACCCTTGAAAGGAAGGCCATGCTGACGCAGACCTTCGCCAAGCCCCGCCCCGACGACTTCACCATCGAGCAGACCAACGAGATCATCATCGGCATGGAGCAGCAGCTCCACCGCGACAAGCTGGCCGAGATGGGCTTCGCCAGCCTCCAGCAGCGGCACGCCGCCGAGCGCGCCCAGGGCATCCAGCGCAGCCGCACCGAGACCGCCGAGACGCTCTACCCGGAGCTGACCGGACGCGACCTCAAGATGTGGCGCCGCTTCCTGCCCACGGAGAGCAGCATCCGCGACTTCTCGCACGAGACGCCGCCCATGGAGGCCCTCTCCGCCATCGAGGACGCCCAGGCCCTCGGCCTGTTCGACCGCATCGTCATCTGGAGCCCCGAGGGCAACCGGGCCGGCGACATCCTGCGCGACGACGTCGTCATCTTCCGCAACAAGCTGCGCGACAAGCGGCAGCAGCTGGGCAAGCGCATCGCCGACGCCCTCGACAGCTTCGATCCGATGGCGATCGGGGTCATCTACGGCGCCGACGGCAAGGACCACTACTTCCCCATCGTCCGGTGGGGCGAGGCGCTCCTGCCCACCTGGAAGATCGCGGCCCAGACCCGCGCCACCCAGGCTCAGGTGGCTGCGATCCGGGTGCTGCCCATCATGGCGGCGCTGTTCGCCATCGCGGCCTACGTCAACGCCATCCAGACCTACGGCTTCGGCTGGGCCGGGTTCGTCATCCCGGCGTTCTTCGCAGGCGTCGTGGCGGTTGCCGCCGGCCTGATCTGGCTGATCGAAGGGTAACTCCTGAGGTAATCAGCTTCGGCTGAGCATGCGGGTGGCTGCCGAGGAAATGGGTTTCGGGAAACCGAAGCAACACCATTCTCCTTGGCAGCCACCCGTCGCAACACTTATTAATCGTCTTATCTTTATAACGCTTACATCACTGATCGAGTCTATTTTGCAGCTATTTATTTTTGGTAAAGCATATTGATTACGGCTAACCGAGTCAATTTGACGAATCTATACATTATTGTAAAAGATTCAATAAAGTGTTACGATAATGTATCTTTTGGCTTCGGTCAGGGGATGGAACTTTACAAGTAGGTAGTTTCGCGCAAGCGAGGCGACCCAAGCAGAAACGAGCAGAGATGACAGACAGCCCCGCCCACGGCGCCATCGGCGGCTCCCAGCCCTGGCAGAGCCCACCCTTCACTCCCGGCGACGAGGAGACCGTCCAGAGCGCCGACGGCACCACGATGATCCCCAGCATCGCCACCCTGGCCGCCAACCACGGCAAGGACCTGTGGCTGCTGGCCAACTACCTGTGCGACATCGGCGTCGGCGTCGGGCTCGTCATGTTCGCAGCCACCGACTCCGACGAGATGCTCAGCCTGTCCGACGCCAAGGACGCCATCAGCACCCTGTTGGGCGACATCAACGTCCGGGACATCGTCAGGCAGAATCCGCACTCCCAGACCATCGAGGTGGTGCAGGCCTACGTCGACGGCGCCATCAGCCTTGGTCTACTCCTCGGCATCATCGACGAGCTGGTCGAGCAGACCGACGAGCCGCCGATCATCCCGGCCAAGCTGATCCCCAGCGAGGAGCTGGCGATCGCCCTGGTGGAGCACTTCCACCTGCAGATGGCCGCTCGCCTCAACCAGAACTGAGAGGGCACATGCTTCTCGCCATCGCCTTCGTGCTCGCCGTCACCAACTTCGGCTGGCAGATGTTCACCGAGCAGGATTACAACCGCGCCTGGGAGCGAACGTTCTTCCAGTGGCTCGCCCTGGGCCTGGTCGGCCTACTCACCTGACGCCCTGTCGTCAGCCGCCACCCGTGGGTGGTCAGAGCTCTGGTGCGCTTGCACTATCTCTGACCGCCCCGGGCCCCGCAACTACCTACTTGCTACATTTATTACTCTGCTGCTGGCTCAAAGTATGACTGCAGTTGGTTGAGATGCTTCTCTCTAAACTGCTCAAACTCTTTTTTATCCAAACCATTCTTACGTATAAAGCTACTGATCTTCTCGCTCCCAATATATTGAGGAATCATCACGTACGTACTGCCTTGTTCATACAGCTGGACTGCCTCGCCCTTATTATCTGCATGACAAATTATCACCGCGTCTGGGTTCTCTTCTGAAATGTACTTAACAACTTGCAAGGTGACCTTAAAGTCCGAGAATGTGCAGATAACGAGCTTTACTTTGCTAATACCGAGCTCGTCCAACAACTCCACATCTGTGGCGTCACCATAGAGGTAGGGAATTTTTTGTGATTCCAACGATTCAATGACGGACGGGTCATAGTCAACTACCAGATACTTCTTGCCGATATCAGTGAAGGCTTTAATAAACTCGTGCCCGCCATGGTGGTAGCCAAACAACAGTAGCTGATGGGTGCCGTGTGCCCGCCTATCCTTGTACGTGCCTTCTTTTTCAAAGAAATGTAGTTTTATTTTGTCGAAGATTTTAAATAGGGCATCGTCGTACATCATTAAATAGGTGGAGAACGCGATGGTGATGATTGCCACTAGGGAGATAATGGCGCTCAGTCGCTCACTTACCAACCCGCTGTTCACGGCCAGCACCACCAGCACAATCGAAAACTCACTAATTTGTGACAGATTAATACCCGCCTTAAAGCTGACACGCTTAGCATACCCCAGCACACCAAGGGCTGCAGTGATCGTGATTGGCTTGGCCACCATAACAATCACCGATAAGACCAGCGCCGGCACAATGCCTTCTGATAAGTTGGTCACATTCATGCTCTCGCCTAAGGTGATGAAGAACAGCACAATAAAGAAGTCCCGCAGTGGGCGAAGTCGAGAGCTAATTTCGTGGGCATAGGGCGACGAGGCCAGAGCGACACCACTAAACAGTGCACCAACTTCAATCGAGAAACCTGCCTCACGAAACAGGGTCGCAACGCCAAAGCCCCAGGTAATAGCCGACAAAAAGAGCAACTCTTGGCTGCTTGCAATGTGCTTTGAAACATACGGCAGAATCTTGGTGCTGCACAGCACAAGCAACAACATCAGGCCAGTGCCTTTCGCTAACAGCAGGCCAATCTCGGCTGGTTGCAGGCCGCCATTTTGACCAGCCACAATGAAAAGCAAGGCAAGCGTAGCAACCAAGTCTTCCAACAAGATAACACCAATGGCGATTTGACCGTGGAGACGATTTTGCTCCTTTTTGTCGGAGAGCAGTTTAACAATAATAATGGTGCTACTAAAGAACAGCGAAAGACCAACAATGAGTGCTTCGGTGGTTGTAAAGCCCATCAGGGTACTAGCGGTGTAGCCAAGCAAGCCAACGGTTACCAGTGAGGCAGTCGTTACAACAGGGATGACTTTACCGAGCTTTTTTAAGTCCCCCACATCCATACCCAAGCCAATAATGAAGAGTAGCAAGGCGATACCAATACTCGAGAAAGTTTCGAAGATCTCGACTGAGTGAATCAGGTTCAGGAATGAAGGGCCCACAAGTAGGCCAGCCAGAATGTAGCCTAAAATAACGGGCTGTCGGAGCAATCGCATTAACACCGACACAGCCGCTGTTATAGCTATAACCAAACTGAGTTCAGAAAAAATATCGTGCATGTTATGCGTTTGCCGCCATGCACCTATTCTACAACATGCTTACGAGACGCCGCCTATGCGACTTATCCGCCAAAGGCAGTCAAGTCTTCTTTGAAGCCACCGGGGCCAAATTCGAAAGTACCGCGCAGCGCATCGCTGTCAACGCCGGCTACTTCGATAAGCAAGCTTGGAGGGAGCTCTGTGCCGTCCATTGGCCTACCATCACTGTCTGTCAGCTGTGGCTCGGCAGTGGTTGCAAGGTGAAACAGACGTCTCTCGTAACTACCGTCGTCGTTTTGAACTACCGCCTCAATTTGTACGAATTTACGATCCTCATCAATGCCGGACTCTCGGTTACCCGGTTCACGGTTCCAGACGTAAGGTAAGCCTTTGGAGCGTACCGTCTGGGCACCGCCGCCATCACCGTAAGCAATAGTTAGGGTCGTTTCGCTGTTAGCAAACTTTTGATACATCTTCTGTCGCTCAGCACTAAAATGCGGCTTCTCGGCCTGCTCAACAATAATGCCAGGTATTTCACTACGCTTGGGTGGCTCATGAATGGGCGAGTGGCCAGGAAATAGCGCCTTTGCCCCAAGTGCTAAGAGCCCAAGGCCGCCAGCAAAGAGAGTGCCGTCACGTTTTTTACGCTCGTTTCGTGCGGCATGCTCTTTGTCTGCAATAGCCGCTGATGTTGGTATTTCATGTTTTGTTTTACGAACCATGTAAAAAGCATAACAGTTTTGTGACAGAATGTCAATTATGCGTAGAGATTTGCTTGTTCTATGTAGCTCTTGATGGCCACTAGCGGAGCTATCTCGCCTTCTCGGACCCTCGATGAACTATGCTCGTGGTTGTCGTGATCAATATAGGTGACGCCGCGAACCGCCGTCACCACTGCGCTCTGACGGCCAGCAATAAACTGCAGTTGGTCGGCAAAGCGCTCATACTGAGGCCAGCTTGGCACGGACTGCAGCACATCACCACCGACCAGCAGGTAGAGCTCATCATTCTCGTACATCGCCTGGAGGCGCGGCCACGTTGTGCCGAGTGTGAACTGCTTGAGTGGGAGCGTTAGAACAGAAAACATCGGGTTGCCGGCAACGGCCAAGCGCAGCATTGCCGCCCTATGCTGGAGGTCTGTAACTCCTGTCTTGTGACGCGGTGTAGCCTCTGGCAAAAAAACGACCTCACTCAGGCCCACTTCTTCAGCCGCCGTTGCTGCAAAGGCCAAGTGTCCAGCATGCACAGGGTCGAAGGTACCGGCAAAGATGCCAACTTTAGCCATCTTGTGGCGCCCCCTCACAACACTTAGTTTTGTAGCGACACTCCGGGCACTCATAGTGGCCATGCACCGGGTAGAGTGGATAATAGTCACACATCTCACAAAAGTACTCGAGTGAGCAGACTTTTGCTGGTTCAACTGGTGTTTGCGGCTCGCTCATTTAGTAGGATCCCCCCCTTTGTCGTAGACATGCTGGCAGTTACGGCAAACTCCGCACGGCCCTACTTCGGCCTCCTTGCGACACTTCGGCACGACGCACACACCCCGCTTCCATTTCCAGTTCTTGCTTGATTCTTTAGCACCCTTAAGTAAGTTCTCTAGCTCCTTTTCCATTGTCTTTTCGTCCTCAAAAATCCCGCCACCACCACATATAGGCCGAGCGCGTGGGTCTACCAACATAATAGCTTGTGCTAGCATTTCCCTCGTCCGTTGGTCGTCACCAGCAGCCATTGCTAACGACGCTTCTTGAAAGGCGTGTGCCGATGCCTCGCCACATGCATCGCGGGCGTATTCCGGGCTAAGCAAACATATTTCGTTGACGATACGATTCACTTCTTTGTGGTATGCTTGCAGCTTTTGCGCATACGTTATGCGGCCCTTGATAAACCGCTTGTCCAGGTCATGTTCTAACTTGGCCAGCCTACCGACATAGTTACCAACTTGCGCTTCGCGTTCGGCTGACACGAAGCGTAAATCCTCATAATGTGGGTGCTGGGGTTTGTCGACAAGTCTGTCCCCGTAACGGATATCATCCCCTTGATTACTATCCAAGATGCGCTGAAGATCGACCACACCATCAGGCAAAACATCCGCTGTTACCAACACTGGGCTTCCTAGTACATACTCCTCGTTAGGCAACCATGCTTTGGGGTGCCCAGTTAGCTGCTCGATCGTTTTAGCTGAGCTACGATCGTCACTATTACTCCGTGATACCTGCTCAAAACTCCGGCACCATACACCATACCCATTTTCAAAAAAGTAGGTAACTCGAGACATACCACGCTTGTTAAGGCCACGATACCCCATCATAAAAGCCTCGTCCGGATCGGCACTTGCGGGGAAGTCACTCATAACAGCAATCATGGTATCCGCAGGCAAATCGCCCCGCCGAACAGCATCGAAGGTTTTATGGATGATCACTTCCT
>CAZTXC010000018.1:0-13114 GCA_964617855.1 uncultured Candidatus Saccharibacteria bacterium
CTGACTTACATATTCAAGTTAGCCTTCCAGCCATGCTTCGTATTGACGGCCGCTTGGTGCCGATACCAAACACCCCGCCCCTCACCGAGGAGATGGTCGAGAACTTAGTCTTCGCTATTCTCGATGAAGATCAGAAGCAGATTCTTCTAAAGGATAAGGAATTCGACTTTAGCTTTGCTTTCGGTGATCTCGGCCGTTTTCGTGTAAACGCCTTCCATGAACGAGGTAACCTCGCCGCTGCACTGCGTCTTATCCCAAATGAAATCGCAACTATTGAGCAGCTTGGGCTACCTCAGGTAGTTGGCAACTTTGCTGCCTACCCAAGGGGATTGGTCTTGGTCACTGGTCCAACTGGTTCCGGTAAATCTACCACGCAGGCCGCCATCCTCGACCGCATCAACAACGAGCGAGCCGATCACATCATCACCATCGAAGACCCGATTGAGTTTACGCACAAGAGTAAGAAGTCGGTCATTGTGCAGCGAGAGGTTCACTATGATACCTACTCATTCTCGGCCGCCTTACGATCAGCGCTTCGTGAAGATCCAGATGTTGTATTGATTGGTGAGATGCGTGACCTCGAAACAATCGCCGCAGCTATCACCATTGCCGAAACAGGCCACTTGGTTTTTGCCACACTGCATACCAACAGTGCTAGCCAGTCAATCGATCGTATGATTGACGTGTTCCCGCCACACCAGCAGCCGCAAATTCGAGCTCAGTTGGCTAACATTTTACAGGCCATTTGCTCGCAGCGCTTGATCCCGGCTATTGGAGGGGGTCGTATCGCAGCTGCTGAGATTTTAATTGCCACTCCGGCAGTTCGTAACATCATTCGTGAAGGCAAAGCCCATCAGCTAGAGGCGGTCATTCAAACCGGAGCCGAGTATGGTATGCAGTCAATGGACAAGACCCTAATCAACTTGATTCACAACGGCATGATTACCTATGACGAGGCTAAGAACTATGCTGTTGACCTCGAAGAATTTGAACGCATGATGCGCGAGTAGGTGTACGCATGTTAACGTTCGAATACACCGCCAAAGACGCCAAATCTGGTGAACAGATCAAAGCTGAAGTTGAGGCCGAGAGCGAATCGGTTGCCGCTAAGTTGATTGCCAAGCAAGGCTTGGCGCCACTTTCCATTAAGTTGAAAGGGCAGAGTAAGGGGCCGCTAGCGTCTTTCAATGACCGTGTTAGGCCAAAAGATCGCATTCTGTTTTCGCGGCAGCTGAGCACACTTATTAACGCAGGTCTGCCACTCGTTCAAAGCCTTAGAACTGTGGTAGATCAGACGAGCAGCAAGCCGCTAAAGCTGGTCATCAACAAAGTGATAAGCGACGTTGAAGCTGGCGTGTCGTTCTCTAAGGCCTTGTCGGCCCACCCGAAGGTGTTCAACCAGGTTTTCACGAGCTTGGTTATGGCTGGAGAGTCATCTGGTACGCTTGATCAAGCTCTGGAGCGCATCGCAACACAACAAGAAAAAGACGCCGAGATTGTTAGCAAAGTCCGAGGGGCAATGGTTTACCCGATGATTGTTAGCGTCGTGATGGTGGGGGTAATTATCTTTATGTTGCGTACTGTGCTGCCACAGGTTGGTCAGCTCTATAAAGACCTTGGCAAGGAGCTGCCCTTTGTTACTAATGTTATGTTCCAAACTTCGAACTTTATTGGCAAATTCTGGTGGTTGGTAACCATAGTTACGGCCCTGATCGTCTTCCTGATTAAGCGGTATGTCGACACCGAAGAAGGTCGCAAGTCGTTCGATGGGCTCAAAATGAACGCTCCGTTGTTCGGCAAACTGTACATGAAAATGTACATGGCTCGGTTTTGCCGTACGGCCACTACCTTAGTTGCCAGTGGCGTGCCGCTCCTGGAGGTGCTTAAGATCACCGCCGAATCGGTCAATAACATCAATATTGAACAGTCCACTAAGCGAGCTGCCGAAAAGGTTAAGTCTGGGATGGCGTTATCGGATTCACTGTCTGACTATAAGATCTTCTTGCCGCTGGTTCCACAGATGATCAGAATTGGTGAGCGATCCGGTGCCATGGATAAAATGCTCGAAAAAACTGCCATGTACTACGAGGATGAGCTTGATAACGAGATCAAGACTATCAGCACCACAATTGAGCCAGCTATGATGGTGTTGCTCGCGCTTATGGCTGGTTTGATGATCGCGGCTATACTACTGCCAATTTATGGACTTGTGGGTAACGTTACTCTGAAGTAGTAAAAAGCCTTGCAATCACCGACAGGCGTGATAGCATTATTAACATAAGCGTCGTGAGTGGCGCGGACCGAAAATCTAAGGAGGGTGTGGCATGAAAAAATTAACTAGTAAAAATCAAGGCTTCACGATCATCGAAATCGTGTTGGTCTTGGCAATCGCCGGGTTGATCTTCTTGATCGTCTTCTTGGCGCTACCACGTTTGCAGCGTAACCGACGTGATACGCAGCGTAAGAGTGATGTTGGAACCGTCGTGTCCCAGCTTGAACAGTTCAACGGTAACAACCGCGGCACATATCCTGTGTCTGACGCTAACCAATGTACAGCTGCAGCTGGCAACTTTGGTGAATTCCTCGCAAGCAACTATGTAAACGGTCTTCGTGACCCATCTACTGGTGCTGCTTACGCATGTAATGCGCCAGCTGACGCGCCAAATGCTGTCGGCGAAATCCGATACCGACGAGCAGTTTTGTGTGATGGTACTGCAGGTACAGCAGAAAACATCGCAGTTGATACTTTCCTCGAAGGTGGTGGTGTCTACTGTCAGGGCAACAACTAGTCAAATCTAGTAACAACATTAACCGGAGGTTTCGGCCTCCGGTTTTGTTTTGGTATAGTACCGAGGATGCTTGTAATGGTGCTTGGGGTTTTAGGTCTAGCGTTCGGCAGCTTTATTAATGCCTTTGTTTGGCGGCTACACACAGGCCGTAATTGGGTGTCTGAGAGGTCTGAGTGCCCGCAATGCGGGCATGAGCTTGCGGCGGTAGACCTGGTGCCCGTGTTGAGCTGGCTGTGGCTAAAAGGGCGGTGTCGATACTGCGCCAAGCCAATTACTTGGCAATACCCGGCTGTAGAGCTCCTTACTGCCGGACTGTATATATTGTCATATCTGCATTGGCCGAATGGGCTTGACTCAACCAGTGGCCAAATCAGTTTTGCTATCTGGTTAATTAGTATTATTGGTCTAGTCAGCATCGCCGTCTACGATTTACGGTGGTTTATCATTCCTGATCAAGTTGTGTATAGCCTCATTTATCTGGCAATCGCGAAGGTTGCACTTAACGCCATTTTGTTCGGCGGCGGGCCACTCCTCGTAAAAGATGCTGTTGTCGGGCTGTTGATTGGTGGTGGGTTGTTCTATGCCATATTTCAATTCTCAGATGGGCGCTGGATTGGCGGTGGTGACGTAAAGCTAGGCATCTTCTTTGGGATTTTACTTGGTGCACGTGATGCTTTTATTGCTGTCTACGTTGCCGCTGTAGCCGGAGCAGTTGTGATGAGCGTACTGTTGTTGACCAAAAAAGTGACCCGCAAAACCAAGATCCCCTTCGGGCCATTCCTTATTCTTGGTATCTTGATTGCCGGTTTATACGGTAGCGTGCTGTGGGGTTGGTATAGTCAGTTGCTTGTCTAGCATGTGAAACGTGCCCGTTAGCAGAGGTGCTTATGCTATAATTGAGCACAAGATGAGTGGGCAGAGAGGCTACACAATTATAGAGGTCGTACTGTTCTTAGCGATCTCTTCGAGTTTGCTTGGGATTGCTTTTGTTGGCTTCCGTGATCGGCAAGAGACGACACAGTTTTCTCAAGCCATGCAAGATGTGCAGTCTAGCATCCAGGACACCCTTAATGACACCCAGAATGGCTTCTTTTTGCGTGCAACCGACACTACCTGCGACCTAAGCGGCCCTGGCAATACGCCCCGAGTCTACAGCGATGCCACCACGACCGGTAAAAACCTTGGCAGCGATCAAAGCTGCATCTTCCTCGGCAAGGTACTGGTTTTTGGAACACCAGCCAACCCGAGTGAATATCGTGTGTACACCGTGGTTGGCGATAGGGCTACTGGAACAACGACTGTATTAGCTAAGCCCACAATTGCCGATCCTCTCACTAACAACAAAGAGTTGCGATGGGGTGCTCGCGTCTTAGACCGTGCGAATATTGATCCACCTGCGCCAACACCAAAGATATACACAAATGTCATTGGAGCTATAAACGGCCTGGCAACAACCCGACAGCTTCCAGTACTATTCACGGGCGATGAATTTAAGACCGACCGAGCTGCCCAAGAGCTGTACATAGAAACTGCGTTGGCTTATGGTAATCCTCCTGCCGGGAGGTTGGCTATTGGAGATTCGGCTACTTACACACCGGCAATTTTATGTTTTGAGCGTAGTGATGGTAGGCAACAGGCTCAGATTGAAATCGCGCCAGGTGGTGGGCAGTCGCTGACGGTTCGCTTAGATTTTAGGGACTGCGAGGCAACGTGATGCGGAATCGTCTGACACAAGCTGGTGACACCCTAGTGGAGGTGTTGCTAGCTATTGCGGTGCTGTCAGGCATTATGGGTGTAACGTACGCTATTGCTAACCGGGCTCAACGCAATACACAATTATCTCAGCAACGAGCAGAGGCGACCGGCGTAGCACAAGCTCAAGTTGAACGTATACGGGCCCTGCGCGATGGTAGCTCGGTGACTAGTGATAATTTTCCAAATTTATTTAGTGGCTTTGTAGGCCCAGCCAACCCTTTCTGTATTGATAACAGTGGCACCCTAAAGAATGCCACTGTGCTGACTAACTGTGGTTTTGGCACCAATGATCGCTATCGCGTTCGCACAGTGTTTGATGCTACCCGCCGTCAATTTACCGTTAATGTTACCTGGACCAGGCCAGACACTCCCGTGCCTTCGCAAGTAACAATGGACTACAGACTATGGTAAGTCTCAAAAAAGACAAAAAAGGTTTTACTTTAGTAGAGCTGCTGTTGGCGATGGCGGTATTTAGCTTTGTGTTGACCCTATGTTTAGCTGTCTTTATTCAGATCAACCGTCTGTACTATCGAGGTATCTCAATTAGTAAATCGCAAGAAACCGCTCGAAATCTGGTTACTGAGCTGACGGGTAGAATTCAGGCCGGAACGGTCACTCGGCCCAGCCGACCACTGCCACCAATCGATTTTCCAGGTAGTACGCGACACACCCAAGCTTACTTCTGTATAGGTGACGTTGTGTACTATTACAAGCTTGGCGTGCGAGCATCAGACGTGCCTGCGGCAGTTGCTAGTAACCCAGCACAAGGGGGTCGCCACGTGTTAGCCAGATGGACCGCTCCCAATTTCTGCACGACGGCTGAGCCGCCAGCCGTAACCGATTTTAGGGTGGGTGCTAGAGCCGTAGATCTTGTTGACGATAACACTGGCTTGTATCACTTTGATGTTAGCTCTAGTCAGATAGAGTTGACTATCGCCTATGGCAATCCAAATCTCATCGATCCAGCATCGTTGGCTGCTAACCACAGTACAACAGGTGATTCGCAGGACATCCGTTGTAATGGTGGCCGTGATGTAACCTTCTGTGGTATTTCACAGCTTGAAACTGAAGTCGTGACGAGGACGCGCTAGGCGGTTATACTTATGCTAATGCGGAACAACAACAGGCAGTTAGGGCAGAATGGCATGATCAGCATGATTACGGTCACCTTAATGGGGCTCATCCTAACAATTGTGACGACTGGCTTTTTGCATATCATCACCCGCAACCAACGCCAGGCAAATGATGCGCAGGCAAGTCTGCAGGCTTTTTACGCCGCCGAAACTGGGATAGAGGACGCCAAGCGAGCGATCAACCTCCGTCAGCGCGACATCGTCAATGGCACAAAATATGTTAAGTTTGACGCGTCCGCAAACATTAATACGAACCCCGAGGGGTCAAACACGAACTGCGAGCCGGCTCAAACGCAAACAGGGACGCCCGTTGCCGCCGATTTACCAGCAAATGTTAATCGCTTAGATGGCAACGGTAACGTGGAATACACCTGTCAACTCATTGACGTGCACCCTGATACCCTTAACTATGACATTCGAGCTTTTGAGCAACGTGTAGCTAACCTACAGGTGAGCAGCGGGTCGTTTAGTAGCATCAAGGTTACCTGGGAGCCGCTCCGGGAAGATACGACCGCCCATACTATGGTTAACAACGCCCCGGCCGATTATGCTCAGCTGCAGCCGGTTACAGGTTGGGGTACGCTCATGGCTATGCTCAAGTTGCAGTTGACCACTGTTAAGAAGCCAAGCGGTGCCGGCCTCACTCGAGACCAATTTCAGCGTAATGAACGAACATATTTTGTGTCACCGGTCGATGGAGGCACTGGTTCAATTAATGTGACGTATTGTAGCTTTGATTCCAGTGATGCCTGCGGGGCAGATACGGCCTACAACACTGGGGTGCAGCCGGGCAAGTGTAGTAGCGTAGGCGGGCGCATCCTGTGCGAAGTAACCTTTAAGCTACAACAACCAGTTGCTGTCGGTACTACCACTGTTGGTGGAACAGTAGCCCAAGATATTGACGCAAACTTCATATCAAAGCTTCAGATAACCAGCCTCTACCAAGGAGCGCATGTTGAAGTGCAGCTCTTGGATGGCGCGGCGGTCCAAGAGACAGCCAATGCTCAGGCGTTAATTGACGTTACGGGTCGCTCCGGCAATGTGTTTCGACGTCTGCGCGTACACTACCCCCTGAGCAACGATAGCTTCCCATTCCCAACCTTTGGTGTCCAGAGCGCAGAAGACATTTGCAAACTGCTTGATGTTCGACCGAGTAACCCAGCGACCCCTGCGACAGGTGGGGTTATAACCAACACCTGCCCAAGCTTCTAGGGTTTGTCGGCTTTCGGTGAGTGATGGAACTTGCTGTGTATTTGTTTGAGGTGCGGATTGGTAACATGCGTGTACACCTGCGTGGTCGAGATATTGCTATGACCAAGGAGCTCCTGAACGCTACGCAAGTCGGCGCCATTCATCAGTAGGTCAGTGGCGAATGAGTGACGCAGGGTGTGCGGCGAAACATGTTTTGTTATGCCAGCCCTGCGGGCCGTATCGGACACGATGCGCTGAATCGATCGGGGGGTCAATCTTCGATGGTTGGCGCCATCCAGCATGTCCTGACGGCCGCTGTACCGAATAAAGAGTGGGGCGGCTTGATCAGTTCGGCGCTTCAGATATCCTGCCAACCAGAGCGCCGCTGAATCACTCACGAACACTGGTCTATCCTTCTGGCCTTTACCTCGAATAGTAAATTCCTTTCGCTGAAGGTTTACATGACTACGGTCCAAATTGGCTAACTCAGACACGCGCAAGCCACCACTAAAGAGGAGCTCCAAGATGGCTCGATCTCGAAGCCCCGATTCGGTGCTGGTGTCGGGCTGGCTCATCAGGCGTTCTAACTCACCACCATCTAAAAATCCGACTTGCTTGCGCTTAACTCGTGGCAGTTCAACCTTCTCGGGCGTTAAGCACTCGATACCTCTCTTAGAGCAGTATTTTAGAAAGCTGCGTAGAGCAATCAGATGGTAGCTCTGGGTAATTTTTGAGAGTAGATCACCGTGCTCATCTTTGTAACGGTTTAGCCACAATCGCCATTTCCGCACTGCCTCTTCGTCAATTTTAACTACCTCCACATCTCCCAAAAACTCCTCGAGTCGCATCAGGTAGTGATGGTAGTTCTCGGCCGTTTTTTGAGATCGGTTCTGCTCAACCTCGAGATATTCAAGGAAGTCAGCCATTGCTTCGGAGAAGTACATACCTTCATTTTATACGAAAGCATGATGTTATGTTCGTTTCTCTCTGTAATCGCTGTATAGTATTTGTAAGTATGAGCATCTTTGCAGCAATAATTCTTGGTCTTGTGCAGGGTCTGACGGAGTTTATTCCTGTTTCGAGCTCTGGTCACATGATCCTGGCTGCGAAGCTGTTCAATATCCCCAGTAACTTTACCTTCGATGTCGCCCTAAACATCGGTACCTTGCTTGCTCTTCTTTTGTACTATCGTGTAGTGCTACTGGATATATGGCGCCGACTGGTACGTAACCGTGACTGGCAGTTGGTGCTCAAGTTAGCAGTTGCGACCCTGCCGGCTATTGTGGTGGGATTTGCGCTCCAGTCCTTTATAGAAGATGAACTACAATCGGCTTGGATTGTTGTTATTATGCTGCTCCTCGTCGGTGGTTTGATGGTTCTGAGCGGCCGACATAACAAGGGTAAAACCATCGACCGACTGCCCCTGTCGGGCGCACTGAGAATTGGGTTAGCCCAGGTGGTAGCGTTGATTCCGGGCACGTCCAGGTCTGGCGTAACCGTGCTAGCAGGGGAGCGTGAAGGCCTAACTGCGGTCGAGGCTGCCAAATTTAGTTTCTTGCTGGCAATTCCCACAATTTCTGGGGCGCTCTTAAAGGTTGTAGCGGGGAGTGAGGGGCGGGCATTTGTTGCCGATAATCTGACAGCTGTTGTTATGGGGAATATCGTGTCGTTTGTAGCGGGCTACATGGCGGTTACCTTTTTGATTGATTTGCTTGGTAAGAAGGGGCTGCGGCCGTTCGGTTGGTATCGAATTGGGCTGGGAGCCCTGTTAATTTGTCTGTTATTTGCTAAAATAATCTAATAGCTAAAGAGAGAGGTGCTTGTGGCAGACGATTTACATCCAGCGGTGAGAAAGATCAAGTTTGAGCGGACGTTCTGCATGATTAAGCCAGATGGGGTTAAGCGGGGACTAATTGGTGATATTATCTGTCGTTTGGAGCGGGCCGGCCTCAAGGTTGTCGCGCTCAAAATGTTAACTGCAACCGAGGAGCAGGTGCGCCAGCATTACCCAATGAGCGACGAGGCTTGGGTTAACCGACTGGGTGAGAAGAGTCTGAGCGCCTTCGACGATCTAGACACCGATGCCAAGACCCTTCTTGGGACTGAGGATAAGGCGGCAATTGGCACATCAGTTGCCGAAAGTCTGATTAGCTTTATGACTTCAGGCCCGGTCGTGTGCTTGGTGGTCGAGGGTATCCAGGCCGTAAATATGGTTCGGAAGTTAGCCGGTAACACACTGCCGTTTAAGGCCGAAATGGGTACCATCCGGGGTGACTACTCTGTTGACAGCCCGTCGGTTGCCAACGCCGAGAGTCGCTCTATTCACAACTTGTTCCATGCCAGCGAGAATCAAGAAGAAGCTGCAAACGAAATTGCGCTGTGGTTCGGGGACGAAACCATACACGGGTACGATCTTGGGTCAGAAGCAATTATGTACGCTAAGTTTTACTGATACTATTAGCGTTGTGGTCCGGTAGTTCAATTGGATAGAACACCACCGTCCTAAGGTGGGTGTTGGGGGTTCGAGTCCCTCCCGGGCCACCAGCATGGCCGTATCATCTGGAGCAACAGATTGGTATAATGATCATGCTATGAGCAAGAAAAAAACTGATGAGCAGCGACACTTCGAGGGTCAACACGAAGGGGAAGAAGTCTTATTTGTTTTTAGGAGACACCCGGTTGTGATGCGCCGGGGGTTAATCTATTTTATGGTGGCCTTACTTGTTGGTATGATCCCAGCCGCCGTTAAACCCGAGAATCTCGGAATGTTGTGGTTTGCCGTAGCTGGGCTGGTAGCTGGCATGCTTATTATGAGCTACTCTTGGGTGGGTTGGTACTTCTCGGTGTTTATTGTCAGTAACATGCGTCTCATCCAAATTAAACAAAAGGGTTTATTTAACAGAAGTGTCGTTGACTTGGGTCTAGATAAGATCCAGACCGTTAGTTATCAGATTGCTGGATTGCAGGAAACGCTGCTCGGGTTTGGTACAATACTTATACAAACCTTCGTGGGAGATTTGGTGATCGAGCAGGTCCATAAGCCAGCTGAAATTCAGGAAAGAATCACCCACATTGTTAAAGAGTTAGATATACAACCAACGTCACCTGGTGGGGAGGGAGATGCGTGAAGCAAGTTAAGAAGCGGATTGCCAGATTACGAAAAGATGTCGAGAAGAGCAAGGCTGTCACAACGCTTGAGTCAGCAGTTAAGATAACCAACACCACGGTAGCCGAGCATCGCGAGGAGGTGCTTGGACAAGCTCGCAAATTTAGGTACCCTTTGGCTCAATCCAGGCATCGTATTGTTTCTATATCCGTTTGGCTAGCCGGGATTGGTTTAGCGGTGGTGCTGGTGTATAGCCTGGTACTTTTGTACGCTCGTCAAAATTACTCTAGATATGCCTATCAGTTTACTGAAGTTATACCGGTGCCCGTGGCTCGTGTTGATGGTAACTTTGTGTCGTACGAGAGCTACTTGTTCGAACTTCGCCACGTTGTTCACTACAAGCAAACACAGGAGAGTCTAGATCTCAATTCAGAGGACGGTAAGAGCCAAATCAAAGCACTCAAACAGCAGTCACTCGACAAGGCCATCGATGATCAGTTGGTTGAGAAGCTAGCTAAGCAGGCAGGAGTATTTGTCTCGACTAAAGACATTGACGCCGAGGTTGAGCTTTTGCGATCGCAGCAGCAGCTTGGTGCAGAACAGAGTGTCTTAGAAAATGTACTAAAACGGTATTACGACTGGAGTTATCAGGACTTCCGCAGATCTATTCACGATCAGCTTTTGCGCCAGAAGTATCTAAGCAGCGTCGAGAAGGACAAAATGACCAAGGCTAAAGGCATTGTTAGTCAGGCTAAATCGGGCAAAGACTTTGCCGAGCTCGCAAAACAGTATTCAGATGACGCGACTACAAAAGACCAGGGCGGAAATTTACCAAGCCTAACGCGCGATCGACGCGATGCGCCACTTAATTTGATCGCTGCTGCCTTTGCGTTAAAGGCTGGTCAAATATCTGATCCGATTGAGACGCCATACGGCATCGAGATCATTAAGATTAACGAGAATAATGGCACCGAGGTCAAGGCTCAGCATATAGTAATAAAGTATCAAAACTTGAGCGACTTACTTAAGGCCAAACGCGATAAGGTTAAGGTCTCAAAATACATAAAAGTATAGGCCGGGTTAGCTCGCTAAAATAAAATTTCTCATAAAACTGTGTTGTAAAAAATGCCAAGGAACTAGGGTATCATTGGTTAACCCAGTAAAGTTCCAGCGGCGAAATCTCTTTTTACTGGGGTCGTGATGCCTGCAAAAGGGTGGCCATTATCTGCTCGGCTTGGTTACTGCAGAAGACTCATTTGTAAGTGCTCGGGTTTCTAGCATTTTAAGTATAGATAAATTTACATCAGTAGAAATAGCAGGCTAGGAAGTTTTGGTGGCCAGAATGCGCTAGCAAGGACGGCAAAGTAAGGCCATGTAGCGCAGCAACAAACGTGGCTGCACCGTTGGTTGTTTAATCGACCAAGGTTAAGAAGGGGTAGAAAAGGACCTACGTGAAGGCGATTTATCTAAAAGAACAAAAAATGTATTCACTTATAACAGGGGTGCGCGAGGTTTGGGTATTGTGTATGGCTCGCTAAAGACTTCAATCAATATATTGAAACCTTTAGTGAGCGGCTTCTGTTATTCCAATCCCGAAGGATCGGCAGAAGCCATGGTGGCTCACCCTTGATGCCTTGATCAGGTCTGATCGAGTCGGCGCCGAAGCTCCGTGATCAGTCCGTCGACTGCGAACTGCGTACCGACGAACGCCAGCGAACTGACGACCCCGTAGCCGAGAAGTGTGGTCATGACCACCAGGACAGTGACGAGCGCCATTCGGTTGTACACCCGGTGCACGAGGGATGCCTCGAGCACGGCGGACCGGCGGAACTTCGTCTTGGCCATGGTGTTGCGGTACACCTTCATGAAGAGCGCACCGGCCAGGGCCAGTGGCAGGATGGTGGCGACGGGGTAGAACAGGTTGCCCTGGTGGATCGCACCGAAGGCGACGTGACTGCGGATGCGTTGCCACGTGTCCCAGTTCTCAGATCCTTCGCGGAAGGCCTGCTCTTCGTAGACGGCCGCTTTGTTGAGCAGCCCGAAGGTGTGGCGACCAGTGGTTGTCTTGCCCTTGCTTGCGCTCGGGAAGAGCTTGATCGCCAGCATGATCGCCGCCAGCACGATCACCGCCGGTAGCAACCCGATGTTCTCCGCCAGGTAGAACCAGGCGGACATGGGGGAGTACTTGGTGAACGTGAGGGTGTGGATCTGCAGCTGCATGATCCCGATGAAGACGATCAGCATCGGGATGGCCAGCTTGTAGTGCTCCAGGCGGAACTTCGGCTTCAACTCACCGAAGTTGTAGGTGATGTGACGGGCCGGCTGGGGCGGCATCATCTTCATCAGGATCGAGTTGATGGGGCCCGAGGGGCGCCGGAACAGAGCCGACTGATCGTCCCACAGGGTGAACACCTGGTTGATCCGAGCGATGATGTGGTCGCAGTCGAACACTCCATCGTTGTCGTGATCCCAGTGGTTCATCACCTCCATGAAGCGGGTGAACTCGGGCTGGGTGATGGCGGCGATGTTGTCGCCGACGAAGTAGACGTCCGCCGGGAGCGAGTTGTTGCGCTCCCAGTCGCGAAGGTCGCCGGTGTAGTCGGCCGCCAACTTGATGGTGATGGTCGGCCCGATGCGGTAGAAGCCGGAGTCGGGGAAGATGTTCCTCCCGGAGATCGTGACGCTCCCCAAGCGGGGAATGTCGAACACTTCTTCTTGCTGTGTGGATGTCAATGTGCCTCCCTAGGCAGATGGGTGAACAGGGGTGATTATACTACAAAAAGGTAAAAAAGTCAATCTTCAGCTGAGGTTCACCCAAGGTAACGGAAGGTAGCGTCGGGGTGCTGAAAGGTCCAATCGAGGATTGTTTCTGCAAGTCTCTTGATGTTCCCGTCGGTTGGCGTCCAGTAGTCAGTGTATTCATCTTGGGGGTCAAGTCCTGACAATAATTCCATAAGTAGAGTACTTCCTTCGGCACCGCTCTGGCCATGAAGGTCACCCAGGTGACTTCCCATTCGCCGTCCCACAGCAGCGTCGAGGCGCGATCGTCCTGCGGCTGACCGTGAAGCGAGATTTCCGGCTTGGGCAGGCCCGTCCAGTCCTGGGCGTCGATCGCCTCCTGCACGGCCAGCATGCCGTAA
>CAZTXC010000019.1:0-12959 GCA_964617855.1 uncultured Candidatus Saccharibacteria bacterium
GACATAGAGCTTGCTCGTCTTCTGAACGAGATGGAGCCCTTTGGTCAGGCTAACCCGCAGCCTGTTTTTGCGGTTGATGGTCTAAGCCTGATCGGCCACAAGCCCATGGGGAGGACGGGGGATCATGGTAGGTTTATGATCCGTGATCAGCGTGTCCTAGAAAGGCAACTTGTTTGTTTTGGTCGAGCTAAGGAGCTAGCAAGTAGTATGGGTAGCGAGGGACAGCTGCGGGCTATCGTTACGCTCGGGCTCAATACTTTTATGGGTAGAACTTCGGCCCAAATTCAAATTACCGACTGGCAAATTATCCCCTCGTAGCTATCCCTGTTGCATTAGAGGCCAAAATGCCGTACAATTCTCCTCTGTAATGATTCAAGTAACCCGAAAAGATCGTCAAGAATCCCTCGAGAACCTGATTCGCCGCTTTAACCGCAAGGTGCAGCAATCTGGTGTTATTGTTGTGGCTAAACAAAATCAATATTTTGAAAAGCCATTAAGCAAGCGTGAGCGTCGCGAACGAGCTATCCAGCGTCGCGAACGCAAGATCATCAAGATGCAGAAGATTCGCCTTGGTCAACGCTAAATATAAACGCTCGGCAGTATAGATATGATTGTCCTTCTCGGAAGTGCCGGAGCGGGCAAAAGCGTCCAATCACAGCTGCTTAGTCAGACATTGGGCTATCAGTGGGTGTCAACCGGCATGTTGCTGCGTGCTCATACTGATGAGTCTCTACGCAATGAACTGAACGCCGGAAAACTCATAACTGATGATGTGGTCGAAGATATTTTGGCGCGCGCTATCTCGTCCTATGCCCACCCCGGCAAAGTCGTATTGGATGGCTTTCCTCGTAAACCAAGCCAGGCGGGGTGGTTAGTCAACTGGGCCGAGGATCATGCTGTTAAGATCGAAGCGGTTGTGCATCTGTTGGTTACTCCTGAAACAGCACGTCAGCGACTAAAAAAGAGACAACGCGATGACGATACCGAAGAGGTTATTACACGACGCTTCAAAGAATATGAAGCAAACACGCAAGCTATCATCAGTAACTTCATTGATCATAAGGTTCCAATTATAGAGGTTGATGCTAATCTGGGGATCGATGATGTTAATGAACAAGTTAAGAAGGCGTTAGCTGGCAAGCTGACTGAGGTGTAGTAGGGTGGCGCGCACAAAAGTCAAAACGGACGCAGAGATTGCTGCCATGCGAGCTAGCGGAAAGATATTAGCAAGTATTCTCGAAGCGATGTGTGGCATGGTGGCAGTAGGCGTTACGAGTAACGATCTTGACAAGCGGGCCCGAAAACTACTGGCTGATGCCAAGGCAGAGCCCGCTTTTTTAGGGTACCAAGGCTTCCCTAAGTCTGTATGCGTGTCGGTGAACGACGCAGTAGTCCATGGAATTCCAAATGACACTCCATTTCGTGACGGAGACATTGTCAGCGTAGACTTTGGTGTACGGTATCAGGGCATGATCACCGATGCTGCTCGATCGGTTATCGTCGGAAAAGCTAGCCCTCGGGTTAGTACATTGGTCTCCGTTACCGAAAGTAGCTTACTGGCCGGTATTAATCAGCTTCGCGATGGAGTTCAGGTCGGAACAATTGCAGCTGCTATCGAAGCTGAATTGAAGGCGGCAAAGCTTGGCATCGTTAGAGATTTGGTAGGACATGGTGTGGGGCACCATTTACATGAAGAGCCCAATATACCCAATTATGGCACTGCTAACACGGGCCCTGCGTTAAAAGCTGGTATGACAATTGCAATTGAACCCATGGCAACACTGGGCGGGCACCAAGTATATATTGAAGATGACGGATGGACCATAAAAACTGCAGATCAATCTTTAGCAGCTCACTTTGAAGACACCATCCTAATCACCAGGGACGGGTACGAAATTCTGACGGCTTTTTAAAAGCCGACTTCTCTCGAGAAAAAATAAGCGCTATACTAGGGGTCATGCAGAAGAACGCACCTCATTTTGTAGGTATTGATATTGGCACGTCCGCCGTGCGGTGTGTTATTGGAAAATTAGACCACGATGACAGTATAGTCCCGACTATCATCGGTGCTAGCAGTGTTGAAAACCGAGGTATGCGTAAAGGGGTTATCATTCACGTCGAAGAAGTAGCAAGTGCTGTGAGTGAGGCGGTAGATAGTGCGGAGCGCATTGCTGGTGTGCCGGTACGCTCGGCAACAGTTAGTGTTAATGGTGCTCAGTTAATTGGCATGAACTCCAAAGGGGTTGTAGCAATCAGTAGTGCTTCTAGGGAAATTTCGGTCGAAGATCGATTACGAGCTGAAGAGGCTGCCACGGTAGTTCAGTTACCCGCTAATCGCGAGATACTACAGGTCTTTGCTCGTAATTATCACGTTGATGGCCAAGAAAATATTAAAGACCCAGTTGGCATGAAGGGTGTAAGACTAGAAGTTGACACCCATATTGTGACTGCTGCATCGCCTGCAGTGCGTATTCTAGAACAGGTGCTCGATCGAGCTCAGCTGCATACGAACAGTGAGATTGTGGCTGGTTTTGCTGCCGCTGAAGCAGTTTTGACGCGAGAACAGAAGGAGTCAGGGACGGTACTTGTAGATATCGGGGCTGGGACCACAAACGTCGTTGTATTTGAAGAGGCTGAAGTGCAGCACGTAGCTGTTATTCCAATGGGCGGGATAAACATAACGAACGATCTTGCAATTGGTCTTAAGACAGACATCCCAGTTGCTGAAGTAATTAAGCAGAAGTTTGCTGCCGCTCTTGAAGATCGCCGACTATCGAGAGAAGTTTCGGTCACGATTAGTGATGATGAGAAAGTGCAGTTCGACAGGGCGGTTATTGGGATGATTGTGCAGGCTCGCTTAGACGAGATCTTTGAGCTTGTTGACCACGAGCTACATAAGATTGGACGATCGAAGAAGCTGCCCGGCGGAGTTGTGATTACTGGGGGAGGTGCTCACATTAAGAAAATAGCCGACCTGGCTAGGGAACGGTTGGAACTCCCAGCACGCATTGCACGACCCAGTGCTTTTGGTGGCGTAATCGATACCACCCATGATCCGCTATTTTCTACAGCTACAGGTTTAATGTTGATGGACATGGCATTTAGTAGCCCAGCTCGCAAGTCCCATCAGATGGACAGGGCACTAAGAATGAGTAATAATTTTGTTCAAACATTCTTCGAGAAGTGGCGCAAGCGCTAAGCTGCATACAAAATTGACAAATTAAATAATTGAGGCAAAGTATATTGATTTGGCATGAACACATATATATAATGGTGAGAGTAAAATATGTGTTAAGTTGCTATGAGCAAGTGAGGTAGAGATGCCACAAGTAAAACCAGAGATTGAAACGTTCGCTCGAATAAAGGTTGTTGGTGTCGGTGGTGCCGGTGGCGCGGCTGTTAACCGAATGGTTGAGGCCGGTATAACTGGTGTCGAGTTCATTGCCGTAAATACTGACGCCCAGGCGCTGCATCATTCAAAGGCAGACAAGAAGGTGCACATTGGCCGTGACACGACTCGTGGGCTTGGAGCAGGCGCCGATCCAATGGTTGGGCAAAAGGCGGCTGAGGAGTCTAAAGAAGAGATCAAAGCGGCACTAGCCGGTGCCGACATGATATTTGTAGCATTAGGAGCAGGAGGTGGTACTGGGAGTGGGGCTGGTCATGTCGTGGCAGAAATTGCCAAAGAAGATGACGCGCTCGTTGTCGGTATGGCCACAAAGCCATTTGCATTCGAGGGTGAGAAGCGCCGCCACAACGCTGAGCTAGCAATTCAAAATCTGAGCCGGTATGTAGACACGCTCATAACGGTGCCAAATGACCGTTTACTACAAACCATTGATCGCACAACACCTCTGCTAGAGGCTTTTAAGGTTGCGGATGATGTTTTGCGCCAGGGAGTGCAAGGAATCTCAGACCTCATAACTATTCATGGCCTAATCAACCTAGACTTCGCAGATGTTAAATCCGTTATGAGCAATGCCGGATCAGCGTTAATGGGAATCGGTAAAGCGAGCGGTGACAATCGAGCGGTAGTAGCAGCCCAGCAGGCAATTGAATCGCCATTGCTTGAGGTTTCGATAGATGGGGCGCGTGGCGTGCTGTTTAATGTCACTGGTGGCAGCGACATGTCTATGCACGAGATTAACGAAGCTGCCGAAGCGATTACTGCAGCTGTTGACCCAGAAGCTAACATTATATTCGGTGCAACCCTCAACGAAGCAATGACAGATGAAGTGCAGATTACCGTCATAGCCACAGGCTTTGATGCTGCTTACTTTGCAAACCGCGCCATTCCAGGTGCGGGCCCCGTGGGCCAATCGTCAGCAGTAACAAGTGAAGCTCCGACAGAAGAAGAGACTGAAGTAAAAGAAGCTGATATGCGCAAGCTTGATATGGACCTGCAGCCGAAAGCTGAGGATGAGCATAAGAGTGGTGTCGAAGAGCTTCGCAAAGAAGACCAGCCTCAACCCGAAGCTCCTCATATTTGGAGCTACGACGAGCAAGAGGAAGAGTACGAAAAACCATCATTCTTACGTTTCAGACGTAAGAAAAAAGACCACGGAGACGAAAAAAAGTAGTTGCCATAGCGCAACCAATAGCGCTATACTGATGTGAAGATACACTATATATAGTGATCGCACATTCGAGTCACGACTGGAGGTGATAATAATGAAGTGTCCTCAGTGCCAAAAAACAGAGACTAAAGTCAATGAATCACGCTACGTGTCCGATGGTGAAGCAATTCGTCGTCGCCGCGAGTGTTTAAGCTGCCATAATCGCTTTACAACATACGAGCGATTGGAGCGGCCCTCACTGACGGTCATCAAGCATGATGGTACTCGACAGGCCTTCTATCGGGATAAACTCATGGCTGGTTTGTTACGAGCCTGTGAAAAGACCCCGGTAACTCACACCGAATTGGAGCAGCTGGTCTCGCAAATCGAAGATGATCTCTACGAGCGCGGTGAGCCAGAGGTGCCTTCGTCATACATTGGGCAAATGGTTATGGATAAACTAGCTGATGTTAACGAAGTTGCCTATGTAAGATTCGCTAGTGTCTACCGTAGGTTCAGGGACATTGCGAGCTTCGAGCGCGAACTTGATCGCATAAGAAGCACGCATCCATAACGTAATTTGGCTGCAGTTGCGTCGGCAGTTTGTTAAAATGCTGAGGCAGGGGTGGCCAACTGACCACGTGAGGGACCAGTTGGTGGCAAAAAACATACACATAACAAATAACTTTTAGAGGGGGAATTAGTATGGCAGGGGTTTCAACACTCGGGATTCGTCGTCGCTTTACGACGGGTAAAAAATCAGCGTATGACGAGTTAACTTGGCGCAAAGTCGATTCAGCAATTATTAATCCAATGACTGGCAAGCCAGTCTTTGAGCAGAAAGACGTTGAGTTCCCTGTTGATTGGTCGCAGAATGCCATCAATATTGTGGCGCAAAAGTACTTTTGTGGTACACCGGGTACCAAAGATCGTGAGGGGAGTCTGCGTCAGCTTATTGATCGTGTCGCCGACACCATCACTCGACACGGTTTAAGTGAAGGTTACTTTACTGACGAGGAAGCAACCATCTTTAACGACGAGCTTAAATATATATTGGCAACGCAGCGAGCTGCCTTTAACTCCCCAGTTTGGTTTAATATCGGCGCGCCCGAGCGGGCACAACAGGCTAGTGCTTGTTTCATCCTAGCGGTTGAAGACACTATGCCATCGATACTCAATTGGTATAAAGAAGAAGGCATGATCTTTAAGGGTGGTTCGGGTTCGGGTTTGAATGTCAGTAGCATTCGATCCAGTTTCGAGACACTTGGAAAGAGTGCCGGCACAGCGTCTGGCCCACTTTCGTTTATGCGCGGGGCAGATTCATCAGCCGGCGCAATTAAGAGTGGCGGTAAGACCCGTCGTGCCGCCAAGATGGTTATCATGAATGTTGACCATCCTGACATCGAGGAGTTTATCTGGTGTAAGGCTATCGAGGAGCGTAAAGCTCGTGTCCTGCAGGAGGCTGGCTTTGACATGGACCTCGATGGGAAAGACTCATTTAGTGTCCAATACCAGAATGCTAATAACTCAGTACGTGTGACGGATGAGTTTATGCAGGCCGTCGAAGAGGACAGGGACTTTGATCTGAAGGCTGTTACTACTGGCAAGACTGTTAGAACGGTCAAGGCACGTGATATTTTCCGCCAAATTGCTGAATCGGCATGGGAGTGTGCTGACCCGGGAATGCAATTTGATACGACAATCAACCGCTGGCATACCTGCCCGGTAGCTGGTCGCATCAATGGGAGCAACCCGTGCTCTGAGTACATGCACCTGGATAACTCAGCCTGCAACCTAGCTAGCATAAACCTGTTACTGTACCTCAATCAGGATGATGTCTTCCAGATAGAGGACTTCAAGCACACCGTGGAAATTATCTTTACGGCGCAAGAGATTTTGGTTGGATATTCAAGCTACCCAACAGAGAGTATTGGTAAGAACGCCAAGGCATACCGAGAACTTGGGTTAGGGTACGCAAATCTTGGCGCGCTCTTGATGGCTAAAGGATTACCATATGATTCAGATGAAGGCCGTGCGATTGCTGCAGCTATCACTGCTCTAATGACTGGCCATGCATACGCCACGAGCGCCAAAATTGCCAAACGAGTTGGTCCATTCGCTGGCTATCACAAAGATCGTGAAGGCATGAACAAGGTACTAAAGATGCACCGTCGAGCTGTTTCCGACATTGATGCGGCCTTGGTGTCAGAAGAGCTATTAAGTGCTGCTGCTACGGCATGGGACGAAGCCGTCGAGCAGGCAGAACTTAACGGTGTTCGCAACTCACAAGCTAGTGTTTTGGCGCCAACAGGCACAATTGGCCTGATGATGGACTGTGATACTACCGGTATTGAGCCTGATCTTGGTTTGGTAAAAGTCAAGAAACTAGTCGGTGGCGGCACCATGAGTATTGTCAACCAAACAGTGCCACGTGCGCTTAAGGCTCTCGGCTATAGCCAAGAACAAATCGACGACATTGTTGCATTCATTGATCAAGAAAAGACCATTACAGGAGCGCCTCACCTTAAGCCGGAACACCGTGAAGTCTTCTCGTGCTCTATGGGTGACAACCCCATTCACTACCTTGGTCATGTAAAGATGATGAGCGCCGTGCAGCCGTTTATCTCTGGCGCTATCAGTAAAACAGTGAACATGCCGGAAGATGTTGCAGTTGAAGATGTTGAGCAGCTTCACATGGATGCATGGAAGCTAGGCCTTAAGGCCGTAGCTATCTACCGTGACAACTGTAAAGTCGGTCAGCCGCTATCTATGGCTCAAAAGGACGGTGATAAGAAGCCGGAAGCAGCCGCTCCAGCGTCTGTTGCTCAACAGACAACTGAGAGCTTTGTGGTAAAGGGAGCCTTTAAGCGCGAACTACCACGTCGTCGCGACAGCAAGACGTTTGAGTTCCGTATCGCCGACCTAAAGGGCTACTTTACGGTCAGTGAGTTTGAGGATGGATCCCCGGGTGAACTGTTCATTAACGTGAGTAAGCAAGGATCCACCTTGTCAGGGTTAATGGATTCATTCGCGATCAGCGTTAGCCATGGCTTGCAGTATGGCGTGCCACTCAAGAGCTACGTCAAAACACTGCGCAGCACTAGCTTTGCTCCAGCAGGTATCACTGACGACCCGGACATTCGCACTGCTAGCTCGATCACCGACTACATCATGCGTCGTTTAGCACTGGATTATCTATCTTTTGATGATCGGCTAGAGCTAGGTCTAGCATCAATCGACGATATCCCAGAAGAGCAAACGTCCTTGCTGGATGAGCCATTGGCAGTCAAACCTGAGCCGGCACCACAACCTATGATCCCTGCTGTTCAATCAGTGACAGTTAGTCAGATGAAGACAGGAACTAGTTCAGCGACAGATACTGCTCCATTGTGCTACAACTGCGGTAACCAGACGCAGCGCGCTGGAAGTTGCTATGTCTGCAACTCTTGCGGTTCAACAACCGGTTGTAGCTAAAATCTACTCAGTTGGCTTTCAGCTCGGTTGGCGTACAATACTTTTGTGAAACTACTTCTGGTAGAAGATGAGCAAAAGCTGGGGGCTGCCATTAAACGCGGCCTGGAAAACGAAGGGTTTGCGGTAGACTGGGAGACCGAGGCTGATAGCGCTATTGCGGCCGGAACGGCTATGGCATACGATCTAGTGATTCTCGATCGTATGCTGCCGGATGGTCGTGACGGCATGGAGGTGTGTACTGAATTACGCAAGGCGTCAATTGAAAGTCCCATCTTGATGCTCACTGCCTTGGGTGAGGTGCGGGATCGTGTGTCGGGCTTGGATGCTGGTGCAGATGATTATTTGGTCAAGCCGTTTGATTTCGATGAGTTGCTGGCACGCTGTCGGGCGCTGTTGCGTCGACCGAACGAAGTATTGTCGCCGGACATGAATATCGGTAGCCTGACGATACGAACAGCTAACAAGCAAGTGGAGCGTGATGGGCAAGTGATTAACCTTAGTCGCAAGGAGTACGCACTACTCGAGTACCTGGCAATCCATCGGAACAGCGTCCACAGTAAAGACGATCTCATTGATCACGTATGGGATTTTGACGCAGATATCCTGCCCAACACGGTCGAAGTGTTTGTCCGCTCGATTCGTCGCAAACTTGATGTGCCAAAAAAACCGTCAGTGATCAAGACCGTTAGGGGTTTTGGTTATCAAATTGGAGGATCGAACTAGTGTTCGGTTCGGCTGTTCGGAATCTTACTTGGTGGTATGTGGGGGTATTGTTCGTCGTTTGTGTGCTATTTAGTGCACCGGCATATGCGGTTGGCTCGGCGCGTTTGCGTCAAGGCGCACAGCGGCAATTCGACGTCATTGCCCAGTCACCGTATGCTTCTCGCTTAGAGTTGCGTCAGCTTGAAAAAGATCGTCTGGAGCGCCTCCGTAATGACCAGCAAGCTTTGCTGTTTGAAATTGTAATGGTGGATTTGTTTATTATTACTATCGGGAGCTTTTTGGGTTATTTGTTTGCCAAGCAAACACTCCAGCCGATCGAGGAGGCTCACACCAGGCAGACGCGATTTACAGCCGATGCTAGTCATGAGTTGCGAACGCCCCTGGCAGTGTTGCAAACCGAGATTGATGTAGCGCTACGTAATCCTAAGCTAAAACTATCTGAGGCGCGACAGGTGCTTGAGTCAAATCGTGAAGAGATCACCAGACTAAAAAATCTGAGCGATCAGCTACTAACACTAACGCGTGTTCACGCGCATGGTTTGGATAAGCAGACAGTCGACCTGTCATCGCTACTAAAAAGAGAGGCTGCAATGCTCGGCAAGCGCTACAGGACCTCAATCAAGACGAATATTATAAAAGGCGTTAAGGTGAACGGAAATAAGGCGCTTCTCGGGCAACTGTTGGGAATATTGGTTGATAATAGCGTCAAGTACGCTGGGGCAAATAAGCCCAAGATCACAATTGAGCTTACTCGAACCAGCCGACGTGCAACATTGATCGTGACCGATGAGGGTGTGGGCATTGCCGAGGCTGATCTACCGCACATTTTTGAGCGCTTTAGGCGCGGCAAGCACGCCGGAATAGACGGTCAAGGGCTCGGCTTAGCGATCGCTGCTAGCATCGTTGAGACACACGGAGGGGTAATTCAAGCGAGCAGTAAGCCAGGTAAAACCACTATGTCGGTTTCACTTCCGTTATAATAGGTGCATGAAAGCAATTATGCTGTATCGCCCAAACAGTGCGCATGCTCGCCAATGCGAGCAATATACTAGGGATTTTAAGAAGCAAACCAATCACGATATCGAATTGATGGATTACGACAGTGTGGAAGGCGTCGAGTTTGCAGCGAACCGAGGTATAAGTGCGGTGCCGGCACTAGTTGTGGTAGATGACTTCGCCTCTGTCCGCAAGGACTGGGTCGGTGATAGGTTGCCTGTGTTCAATGAAGTTTCAGCCTATTTGTGGAACGTCACCTAATCTTGTAGCGCTGACCCCATATCGGCTATACTAGTGCCAATACGCTACAAGGAGTTACCGTATGGCTAACCAGCCTGACAATGCACAGGATAAATCCCGATTTGCTCTCATTGAGGAGCAGATTGCTGCTGCATGGAAAGAGGAATCCACTTTCGAACGGTCAATTGAGCAACGTACGTCAGGCGAATTTTTTAGCTTTTATGATGGACCTCCATTTGCCAATGGTCAACCGCACTTTGGCCATATTCTAGCCTCAAGTATCAAGGATGCAGTGTTGCGCTATAAGACTATGCGCGGGTACTACGTGCCTCGGCGTAATGGGTGGGATTGCCATGGGTTACCAGTCGAGTTTTCTATCGAGAAGGAACTTGAGCTAAGTGGTAAAAAGCAAATTCTTGAGTACGGCATAGATAAGTTTAATGCCGCATGTCGGGCATCTATCTTTAAATATAAGGGCGACTTTGAACGACAGTTACAGCGGCTCGGTCGTTGGAGCGAGTACGATAATTACTACGCGACCGTTGATACGACCTACACCGAGAGTACGTGGTGGGTACTCAAGCAGATTCATGACAAATCGCTCCTGTACCGAGGCTACAAGAGTGCACCTTATTGTCCCCGTTGCGAGACTCCGCTCAGCAACTTTGAAGTTAATGAAGGCTATAAAGATGATGTTCCAGACCCGAGTCTCTTTATCACTTTTCCGTTGGTAGATGACGATCGAAAACTGTTAGCTTGGACGACGACACCATGGTCGCTTGGTGGAAATACTGCGGTCGCGGTCAACCCTAAAGAAATGTACGTGACTGTGAAGGCGGACAGGGATGGTACGACCGAAAAGTTTATTTTGGCTAAGAAGAGGCTTGAGATTCTTGATGAAAGCTATGAGATTCTAGAGGAGATGCCCGGTAGTGATCTCGTAGGCAAGCGCTACGAGCCCATTTATACGCTTGACGCTGCCATCTACCCGCAAGTTGCAGACGACAACATCTATAAGGTGTGGCCTGCTAGCTTTGCTAGCGTCGAAGATGGTACCGGTTTGGTTCATGTAGCGCCTGCGACCGGTGTTGATGACTTGGCACTCAGCGAGGAGTTCGGCATACCAATTATTCATGTAGTTGATACGAGTGGTCACTTGCTTGGTGGATTTGGCTTTGATGATGTAGCAGGCAAGTTTTTTAAGGGTGCTGACCGGCATATTATCGAGCATCTAACAGAAAAGGGCAGGGTATTTGCTGCTGAAACCTTTACCCACACGTACCCTTTCTGTTGGCGCTGTGAGAGCCCACTTTTGTACTACGCAATTACCAGTTGGTATGTCAGGGTCTCGGCAATCCATGACGAGTTAATTGCATCTGCTGAAGAGATCAACTGGGTGCCCGGCAACATTAAGAAGGGGCGCTTTGGGCGATGGTTGGAGGGTGCGCGTGATTGGTCCATCTCGCGAAATCGCTACTGGGGCGCTCCTTTGCCAATCTGGATTAATGAAGCTGATGAAAACGATTATGTTGTTGTCGGCAGCATTGCTGAGCTCAAAGAGCTAGCTGGGCCAGACATCAAGGTGGATGACTTACACCGTCCTTTTATTGATGACATTACCTTTGAGAGGGATGGTAAAACATACCGACGCGTTGAAGAGGTGCTGGACTGTTGGTTCGAAAGCGGTAGTATGTCTGTTGCTCAGCAACACTATCCATTTGAAAACGAAGCAGTATTTGATAAGACATTCCCCGCAGATTTCATTATTGAAGGATTAGACCAGACACGGCTTTGGTTTTACGTCCAGCATGTTGTCGCAACGATCTTATTTAATCGGCCGGCATACAAAAACGTGATTGTTAACGGCATGATTATGGCAGCCGATGGGCAGAAGCTAAGCAAACGACTCAAAAACTATCCTCCAGTTGAAGAAGTGTTCAATGTAGAAGGGGCCGATACTTTGCGGCTTTATTTGTTATCCAATACTCAAGCTAGCGAGACGGCTGATTATATGCGATTCAATAGGGATGCAATGAGAGATATCCAGCGTAACATCCTGGGTACTCTGGATAACTCTCTCCGGTTCTTTAAGACGTATGCCGACATTGATGGCTTCGTCGCAAAGGGTCTGGCTCGTCCGGATTCAGCTGCCGTGTTAGACCAATGGATCCTGGCACGTTTGGATGAAACAATCGCTAAGGCAACTGCAAGTGCTGACGACTTTAAAGTTGCCCACGCTATTGAGCCAGTATTTGGTCTCATTGACGACATGAGCAATTGGTATATCCGTCGATCCCGTCGCCGTTTTTGGAAGAGTGAAGACGACAGCGATAAGCAAGCCGCTTATGCAACGCTTTGGTATGTATTAGCGCGCATCGCTCAGTTGCTTGCCCCATGGGCGCCCTTCTACTCAGACTACCTTTGGCGCGAGTTGTCCGACGGGGTAGCAGCTATGCCTGCATCGGTCCACTTAAGCGACTGGCCACCAGTTGAAGAATTTGATGATACCGTGATCTCAAATATGGCTAGAACAAGAGAGTACATCAACGAAGCGCTGTCGCAACGCGCTGAAGCAAAGATTAAGGTTCGACAACCTTTGGCAGGAGTAGTGGTGCCCGAGTTGCCTGAATTTTTGTACGCAATAGTTCAAGAGGAAGTTAATGTTAAGCAGGTCACCGAAGGCACTAAAGTACAGATTGACACACAGATTACCCCCGAGCTCGAGCGGGAAGGTATAATGCGTGATCTGGTTCGTCATATTCAGAATGCAAGAAAGCGTGCAGACCTGGAGGTTGACGATCGTATTAGTTTGGCAGTACGAACGGACGACCCAACCACCCAGCATGCAATCGAGGAACACCTAGACACCATCAAAACTGAAACATTAGCCGGAGCGTATAGCGAGCAGGTTCCAGAGAGCACGCCGAGTGTTAAGATCAACGGCGTGGTTGTGCAAATTGCTGTAAAGAA
>CAZTXC010000020.1:0-12091 GCA_964617855.1 uncultured Candidatus Saccharibacteria bacterium
AGACACGCTGGGTTATGCAGCCCTGTACACTGGGTCGGCGATCGATGCCACAGGCACGGCGATTATCTGGCCACTATATGTTGGGGTTTTTATCGCGACGCAAAATACCTACGCGACGGTTGGCTGGCTGACGGCGCTTGGCGTTAGCGTATCATTCTTTGCGGCTCGTGCTCTCGGTAAACTCATAGACGACAAGAAGGTTGGGGTACTATTTCGATACTCGGTGGCCGGCAACGCCGCCATGTACCTGGGGAGGATCGTAGCTAGCAACACTGGCATGGTGGCGCTGATTAATGTTGTGAATGAACCCCTCACCCTTGGGTACCATCTGCCAGAACTAAAAGCTACCTACGATAAGGTCGACCAGCTTGAAGGTTTTCGGATCATTAGTTTTTGTGTGTTCGAGGCAGTGTGTAACTTAGCTCGAATGTGTCTGTGGATTGTCATGCTACTTGTTTCGCTTCAAGCGAGTGACAAAGTTGTGCTGCAAGTTGCGTTAGTGCTTGCTGGTGTGGTTTCACTCCTTATGTACGCCCAACGTGACCCATTGTTAAGGGGTGGGAAGTGAATAAGCCGAAACTACACCACTGGTGGAAAAAGGGAGAGCGGGTACATGTCTGGTACCTTGCTGTCGCCTTTGGACTGTCCTTCTGCGTGAGCGTGGTTTTGTTGCGAAGGAACAACGTGCGTATGGTGGCGCTACGAGACGAAGTAGTAAAAGCCGACGAAACTAATGGTGACGTGCAGGCGGCGTTGCAGAACCTTCGCAACTACGTCATGAGCCATATGAACACCAACCTTCGCTCCAAGAGCAAGTTTGCCACCGATGAGCCCCCTATTCAGCTGGTTAATCAGTACAACAGAGCAGTGGCTGCCGCCCAGGAGGCTGCCGCTACTGCGACAGGCAACCAAGCGCTGTACCTGGAGGCGGAGGCAAGCTGTAAGGCCCGGCAGGTGCCCTTGACGGCTACGGCGCAGTGCATACAGGACTATGTTGCTGCTCGTAGCACTGGCAGCGTGTCTAAGGTGAGCGTTACAGTGCCGAAAGCCCTATACACGTACGATTTTGTATCACCTAAATGGTCCCCAGATCTAGCCGGCTGGAGTGTGGTTTTGACGGGGGTGCTGGGTGTTTTACTGATGTTGAGAATTGCAATTAATCAAGCGGTTTCACATCTGTTGCGCGAGCAAGCCTAACCTGTCCGCCTCGAGAAATTCATTGACAACCTCTGGGCCACCCAGTATGTTAGGGGTACGCGTTACAAATAAGGAGGAGTTATGGCGTTTTCACACACTAATTCAAAAGGGGTATCATACTACCTGCACGCTAAGAAAGTTACTTTGCGCGGTGGTAAGGAACAGACAATTTATTACTTCGCTAAGGATGTACGTCCAGAAGCAATCGACGCATTGCCAGATGGCTACACAGTAGTAGAGAACCCACGCAACGGTTTCTTGACTCTCAAGCGAGCGTAGTTTTACCTACGCCGTCAGCGAGGGCCGCCCGGTTTAAACCGGGCGGTTTTTTTATATCTCAGAAGAGGCCTAACCATTTACAAACAAGCTTAAACATGATACTATTTGACTATGTCCGCACCAACCATAAACAACGAAGACACTATCGACCTCCACGAGAACATCGGCGAGGCTCTTGAGGATGGCTACATTAGCCAAATTACTCCTGAGGTAGACGACTAATGGGCCGCATGGAAGATCACTCAGGCGACTACCGCGATAGCGTAGGGCAGAGCCCCCATGTACCTGGTGGTGCTGCTGAAATAGCTCATAATGGCGGTTGGCAAGAAGCCATGGATGCAATGACGCCTCTTGAGCGCCATGATTGGAAGGCCCGTCAACTAGCTAACCTAGCGCTCGCCCGAGCCGGTCATGCCACGGATGGTGAAGCTGGCACCGATATCAGTGGTGTGCAGTTACCAGAGACTGGAGCTTTTGGTGCGTTTGTTAAGCCCGAGCAATACGACCCGTTCAAAGAATACGATTTTGACAGCCTTGAACCCCGTGAACGTGACTGGTTGACACCACAAAAGTTGCGACAGCTGTTGTTTCATCCACCTGCAGACGCCAGCTTTAGTGTCTGGAGGTCTGATTATCAAGCAGGTCAACGCGGTGAGCAAGTTGCGCTACCGGCCGCCGAGTACACATTACTAGCTCGCAGCCCGCTGGCGCTCGCCAAAGCCATCGAGGCTCGCAGTATTGACTCCAAGCCAGTCACCGAAGCCACGCTGACTGATAGCGCAGACAAAACCATCGAAGAGCTGGTCGCAAAGCGAGCGGCGATGCAAGAGCATGCCGACGCCTTGGATGGTGTTGTCGCTGATTTAAAGGCCCTGCGCGAAGCCCAGGAGCAGCCAGGCCGGGCTACTCGCAACCGTTATGAACATGCCACCGGTAAGCCTCGCGGCAACCGCACGTCCGTAGAAATGGCCCAACTTACCAGCGTGGCTTGGAATGAGTTTATGCTAATGCTTGACGTCGTTCAAACACAACGTGGTTGGGATGACGACCAACGCCAGAAGGCCGAAACGGCTATGGCGGCCTACTTAACTCAAGGTAAACAGAGTGAACGAACCAACCACTGGCAAAATATGACCAACCTAGCGCGCGATTACGCTACTTTGCGAAGTGTGGTCTTCAAAAATCGCATCGCTCGACTTGATGCCATTCTAGAACCAGCAGCCGATACTGAACCTATATCCGCCTAACAAACCATCGTTTTTAATAATCTGTTGGTGTTGAGGTGGTTTTTTGATGTAAAATCATAGCAATGCTTGTGCTTGTGAGCGCACGAGGGTCATGAGGGGTATGACAGGAGAGAATTGGACTAATATTGCAGTTTGGTTGCTATGCTCGGCGTTCTACGTGGGTATGGTTTTGATAACGCTTACGAGCCTACGTTATAAAATCCTCAAAAAAACCCGGGTTTGGAGTAGGGCCAGGCTCGTATCCAGTGTGATGGCACTGGGTATCGTCGGTGCTGCGTTGCTGTGTGCGAATACGGTCTATGCTGCCGGTACTACCTTTGCGACTAACGGTTCAACCCAAATTGGAACCTTTCCATCAAGCTTGCCTAACAGCTCATTCCGAATAGATAGCAGCACCGTAGGGAGTACGTCGATTACCGCAACAACAGCCAATTTTGTGGGCTCAGCTTCGGCAACGCTCAGCCCGACTACTGGCTGGACCCAAACCTGGTCTTCTAGCGCCGACGACAGCAATCACAAGATTAGTTTTGGATTCAATGTGGGCTTTAATGGCACTAACTATGATGGTGTCTATGTTGGCTCAAATACCTACTTGACCTTCGGCTCGGGCTCCAACAACTACTCCAGTCTGTCCGCGAGCAACCCAGCTATCCCCGGAGTGCATATGTGTGCTGCCGATAACTCCTATCAGCGGGTGTGGTACAAGCTAGACAGCGCTGGTGTGATGCGCATTCGTTATGAAGGCACGGCTAGTACTGGCGGTACTCCTGGCTCACCAAACATTGTCTATGAAGCAGTGTTTTATAGTGGCCAGTCGTACTTTGATGTCCATATGGGGGTTAATGCCCGTTGTGGTGGTGATACGACTGCGCCAACCGTCACTAATGTTACATCCGATAAACCCAATGGAACCTACAAGGCTGGCGATGTCATTGATATTGACGTGACCTTTAGCGAGACAGTTACCTCGACGGGTAACGTCACCGTCACGCTCGAAACGGGGGCTACGGATAGAACGTGTACTTTCACCGTCACCAGCGCAACAACCGGGACATGTAACTACACGGTGCAAGCGGGTGATACGAGCGCCGACCTAACAGTTAACAGTGTGAGCGGAACAATTCGAGATACTGCCAATAACGCCTTGAGCAACACCACGCCGACCACCAACTTGGCTGCCAATAAGGCTCTGGTGATTGATACAACGGGCCCAACCGTTAGTAATGTGACGTCATCACTTGCTAATGGGTCGTATAAATCGGGGCAGGTAGTGCCAGTGCAAGTTGTCTTTAACGAATCAGTGACTGTCGCCGGCGGCACACCTCAGCTGGTTATTGTGACTGGCTCGCCAGCTACGACCACACTCAACTACTCGTCCGGTACGGGTTCTAACACACTGGTCTTCAACTACACCGTAGCGGGGACCAACTACTCGTCAGACCTCGATCACGCCTCAACGACAGCCCTTTCGTTGAATGGAGCGACAATTAAGGATAGTGTGGGTAACAATGCGACGTTGACGCTGGCATCCCCCGGTGCATCGGGCTCGCTGGCAGCAAACAAAGCAATTGTTATTGATAACACCGCGCCGACAGTCAGCATTAGCTCAACTGCGTCGAGTTTGACTAACGCGGCAATCCCCGTAACGGTGACCTTTAGTGAATCAGTGACCGGCTTCGTGGTGGGTGATATATCTGTCACAAACGGCACGGCAGGTAGCTTTAGTGGTTCGGGCGCCAGTTACACCTTTAGTGTCACGCCGAGCTCCCAAGGTGCGGTGTCTATTAGTATTGCGGGGAGTGTGGCTCAGGATACGGCAACGAATGCTAATACTGCATCAAATACGCTCAACTACACCTACGATTCCGTCGCGCCAACTGTTGCCATTACCACCAGCGTAGCTAGCCCGACGCTGCAGACCCCAATTCCATTTACCGCTACGTTCTCGGAGGCGGTTACGGGAATGAGTTTGTCGGATGTTAGCGTAACTAGTGGTACGGCTGGTAACTTTGTGGCGGTTAGCTCCACTGTCTACACCTTTGATGTGTCACCAACTGGTCACCCTGTTAACAATGTGGAAGTGTATGTCAACATAGCTGCAAGTTCTGCTCAAGATGCGGCCGGCAACAATAATACGGCGGCTAACTCGGGCACGCCATACAATATTCGATTTGATAACCATAGCCCAACCGTGGCCTTGACCACTTCCGCCGGCGAACCAACCAATAGCTCCTCAATGAGTGTTACGGCTACGTTTAGTGAATCGGTCACCGGCTTTGTGGTTGGCGACTTGAATGTTACCAACGGGTCGGCGGGCAGTTTTAGTGGCTCCGGAACAACCTACACATTTACAGTGACGCCAAGCAGTCAAGGACCGGTAACTATTCAGGTGCCTGCTAGTGTCGCGCAAGACGGTGCCACTAACCAAAACCTCATATCCAACCTACTAACCCGTACGTACGACTCAACTGCGCCTACTGTGGCGCTTACGACGGGGGCGTCATCGCCATCAAATGCATCAACGTTTGATGTCACCGCAACCTTCAACGAATCGGTCACCGGCTTTGTGGTTGGCGATCTTAGCTTGAGCAACGGTTCTGCCAGCAACTTTACTGGCTCGGGCACTACGTACACATTTACGGTCACTGCCAGTGGGCAGGGTGCGGTGACTGTTCAGGTGCCAGCTGCTCGAGCGGCCGATGCCGCTACCAATAACAACACCGTGTCCAACACTATCTCAATCACCTACGATAGTGCAGCCCCAACCCTTGCGGAAGTGACTCCGGTGAACGCCACAACGACAGACGCCACGCCAAATTACACCTTCAGCTCTAACGAAGCAGGCACCATAAGTTACGGTGGTGATTGCACGTCGGCGACTACCAGCGCAAGCAGTGGTAACAATACCATCACGTTTGCCACATTGAGCGACGGTTTACATAATAACTGCGCTATCGTTGTCACGGACGCTCTTGGTAATGTAAGTTCACCACTCGTGGTAACCGCCTTCAGTATTGATGGCACTGCTCCGGATATAACCAGTGTCGTATTGTCTGATACCAGTCTAACAATCGGCGAAACAGCCTTAGTAACAATCACGTTCACCGAAGCCGTCAACAACTTCGACAACACCGATGTCACAACAATTGATAACGGTACGCTGTCAGCCGTTTCCTCCGAGGATGGCATTACCTGGACGGCGACCTTTACGCCAACTAATTCAGTTGAAGACAACACGAACATCATCACCGTAACCGAGTCTGGTATTACGGACACAGCTGGCAACTCAGGAATCGACAAGCGTGACTCGGCCAACTATGTGGTTGATACGCTTCGGCCAACTATCACGAGTGTCAACTCCGACAAAGCTAACGGTAGCTACAAAGTTGGTGAAGTGATAGACGTTGATCTAACGTTCTCTGAAGCCGTAGGAACTGTTGGCGATCTAACCGTGACCCTCGAGACCGGTACCGATGATCGCTCATGTGTAGTAACGATTTCGTTGGCGAGTACAGGTACCTGCAACTACACCGTGCAATCTGGTGATACGACAAGTGATCTTACCGTCAAAGAAATCTCAGGCACCGTGGTAGATGCGTATAGCAATGCCATGTCAAACTTCACACCAACTACTAACCTCGCAGCCAACAAGGCGCTTGTCATTGATACAACTGCCCCGACAATATCTGAGGTCACACCAATTTCTAGCCCAACAAGTGACAGTACTCCAAGCTACAGCTTCACTACTAACGAAGCAGGCACCATAAGTTACGGTGGATCATGTTCAAGTGCTACGACGTCTGCTAATTCAGGCAGTAACACCATCACATTCTCAGCGCTGAGTGACGGTGTCTACACTAACTGCACAGTTACAATTAGCGATGCTGCCACCAATGCCTCCAATACCTTGACGCTGGCCAGCTTTACTGTCGACGCCACTGCACCCGCGGCGAGCACTCTGTCGCCAGCCGATAACGCAACCGGGGTGTCAACAACAGCCAACTTGATCCTAACTTTCCAAGAGGCTGTAACGGTGAACAGCGGGAATATCGTCATTCGCCAAGTGAGTGATGACGCCGCGGTAGAAACCATTGCCGTAACGAGTGATCAGGTAAGTGGATCTGGAACTACGACAATCATCATCAACCCATCCGTAACGCTAGCCAGCGAAACGAGCTACTACGTAACGGTGCCTAACACCGCCTTTCGAGACGCTGTTTCAAATAGCTATGTCGGGTTAACAACGAATAGCGCCTGGAATTTTACTACCTCAGACGTGAATGCTCCGACTATTGTCTCCGCAACATCGAGTGCTGCTAATGGAAGCTATAAGATTGGTGATACCATCCCAATAGAGCTGCTATTCTCGGAAGCCGTTAGTGGTTCAGCTACAGTCATCTTGGAAACTGGCATCACTGATCGAAGCTGCACGGTGACGGTGTCAGCAGCAAGCGTTGCAATCTGTGCCTATGTGGTTCAAGCTGGTGACAACAGTCTTGATCTCAGCATTAGTAATATTACGGGTTCGATCGCGGACGTATCAGGTAATCCGATGACCGACTACGCCCCAACCACTAGCCTGGTTACTAACAAAGATTTGTTGATTGATGGCTTGGCGCCAACTGCGCCTGGAACACCCACCTTGAGTGGTGCGGCTAGCCCATCACCGACCTGGGCTTGGACTGCATCAACCGACACAGGATCTGGCCTTGCCGCACTGCCGTATGTTATTGAATGGTCAACCAGCCCTAGTTTTGCTTCTACGGTGTCATCGGCTGCCGTTGCAACCACCACTTTCACGCACAGTACACCACTGACGAGTGGCACTTGGTATGTTCGCATCTTGGCGCGGGATGCAGTGGGGAATGTATCGGCGTACTCATCCATGGCAAGCTTGGTTGTGGGCGGCGTGCCAGGCGCAGATCTATCACTAGTCGACCTAACTACCGGTGGCGGTAAGAATCAGAAGATCGTTCTTGATACCTTTGTAGAGTTTGCCGCCTCGACGGGGAAGAAGCTGGAATTGGGCACCGGGCAGGTAGTGTACTTTACGGTTAATGACAACGAGCATACCGCGACCATCACCGAAATATCAGATGAGTATGTAACATTTGTTCTTGCATCAACACCAAAAACTGCGCGACTAAAAGTTGGTGAGACCGGCCGCTATGACGTCGATGATGACGGTGATGAGGATGTTGAAGTGACAGTGCTCGGTGTCGACAACGGAATCGCCAATCTTACCTTCAAGCGCTTATACAACGATACTTTCACTCCGGCTGTGACCACAAAGCAAGCAACCAAGCCTTCTCGCTTGGTTGCAGTTGCTGCGCTAGTGCTTACCCTTGGCGCAATAGTTGGTTGGTTAGTGATTGGTCGGCGCTCCTCAGCAAACGGCCAGTCGTGATCTATGCTGTGTGTTTGTTTTTAGCATATGCATGAGATAGTACCACTACTGCAGGTGGTGTCAATTGCGCTTGTGGATAAAAAAGGGATAACACGTGCAAATCGAGTACGGCGAACGGGCAGATATCAAAAAACCCCACCCAGTTCTTTTGACTGGGTGGGTGCTCCTCGTGCAACGGGTTTTTAGTTGCTTGGTGGCAAAATCACCGTATCAATAACGTGAATGATGCCGTTGGTGGCTTTGATGTCCGTTTTAGTGACGGCCGATGTGCCGTTTAGCGTGACCACGCCGCCGTTCTTGGTGATGGCGATGTCTTTACCTTGAACGCTGGTTGCTGAGTCGAGCCCCATGACAGCGGTTGAGTCAACCGAACCTGACACAACATGGTAGGTCAGCACGTCTTTAAGTTTTGCTGGATCTGCTTTGAGTGCTTCAACTGTTTCGGTCGGAAGCTTAGCAAACGCTTCGTTGGTTGGGGCGAACACGGTGAATGGACCGGTGCCGCTCAGCGTTTCTACCAAACCGGCAGTTTTGACAAGATCAACCAGGGTGCTGAAGTCGCTGTTGGCTGACGCAATCTCAACAATGTTCTGTGTTGGTGCCGCCTCTTCGGTTGCATTAGTTTGTGTTTGGGACGATTCGGTTGGGTTCTTTTTCTCGGTCTTGTCGTCGCGCATAGTAAAGAACCACACGCCACCAACGATTAGTACCAGGCCGATGACGGCTCCGACGATCATATTTGTAGATTTTTCTTGCATTGTATACTCCTCCTAAATTTATAAGTTCTCGTAGTAACCGGCGACGTTGTTTGCGCCTAATCCCTCCTTTCGATCGCTCTGTACACAAACTGTGCGATGCTATCAATAAGTTTTTTGCGATCACTGCCCTTGGGTGGGTTCGGATAGTATTCAAGTACGAAGCCATTTATGGCGTGGGTGATGACTTTAGCTTGCTCGACAACGTTGAGGCTTGGGTCAATGTCGCCTCGTGATAGACCGTCCTGTAAAACTTCTTCGATGTGCAAATAGGCTTTAGCAGGCACGTACCCGTTATCGAGCTTCTCGAAAGAATTGCGGTAGTGGAGGTAATACTTAAGGACAAACACCACGTCTTCGGCATGTTCGAACTGGAATTCAATCCGCTGGCGAAGAGTGCTAAGTGTTGATGAGGGTTTCTTTAGTTTTTTGCGTTCAACACCAAGGGCGGTATTCGTTTGGTCGAAGACTTGTTTTAACAAAACGTCCTTATCTTTGAAGTAATGATAGGTAACGGACGGCGAAATACCTGCTTCGCTACCGAGGGTTCGCATGCTCAAGCCATCGTAACCACTGCTGGCAAAAATGCGCTTGGCTTGTTGGAATAATGCTTCGCGTGTTTCACTGCTCATACCCAAATTATATCGAACGTTCGTTCTAATGCAAGTATTTCTTTCAGTTGATTCTTAAATAGGGAGGTGAGCTGCTTTTATAAAGTGTTGTTGCTCCTGCATGCATGGTTCGCGCCCGAGTGGCGGTACTGTATGCATGCAGGAGCAGTGCCTTCGTCTGGAGGTGGTGTTGCGGCTAGCCGCGACGCTTGATCTTGATCGAGCCGGTGCCTACGGCGTTCTCTGCGCGCACGTTGATGACATGATCGATCGTGACCGTGCATGAGCCCGACTTGGTAAGAAACGCGTCTTTGGCCATGCAGTTGATATCAACGTCGCCGCTACCAGTGACGTTGACGGTGAGGGTGTCGATGAGACCCCCCAGGATGCGCGTCCAGCCAGAGCCGGTGTTGGCCAGCGTTACGTTGCCGCTGACGTACGGGATGGTGGTTCGCCCGGAGCCGGTGCGAGCGCAGGTGAGATTCCGCACAGAGGCAGCCCTGACGGCGGAACTACCCACGGTTGCGAGTGAGAGGTCGCCGTTGACGGCACCGATGGTGATGTACCCACTGCAGGCACCGCCGATAGCGATGTTGGTGCCGATCGGCACCTTGACGGTGATGTGAGTACTTCTGCCGTTGCCGGTGCTGCCGGCAGACACGATGCTTACACCATCAGCGCTGATGTTCATCACACCACCCAGCCCGCCGATGAAGCTGGCGCGGACGTTGGAGTTGCCGATGATGATGGAGCTCTCGGTCTGGCCAGGCTTGGCGCCACCGATCACTAGCACTGATCCTTGGGTGTAGCAGTTGACGCCCTCGACCACGGATTCGGGGCCCGCCAACGTTACCTCCATGTTGGGCCCGTCGTGGGGCTCGATGGTGACATTGTGGGGCATGTCGGTGATCTCCAGGCTCTGTGCACTGAACTCCATCGGGCCGATGGTCTTGGGCTCGCTGTTCGCGAAGCCGCTGCCGCCCATGCTGATGGTGCCGCGACCCTTGTTGACCACTTGGCCGGTTGCTACGTCGCACCAGCTGCCGTCGGGGAATTCGACGCGGGTGCCAGTGATGACACTCGGGTTCATGTCCGACTCAACGGTCACGCCGTTGATGGTTGCCGAAAAACTCATATTTCCTCCAAGTTGGGAAGGGACGAAAGAGCATGTGCTCAATAATATTCTTATATCACAAAAACCGAAGAATAGCAATAATCACCAACGCGAGGCTCAGGCTCGACAATCGATCTAAAAACCCACCATGGCCAGGAATGCTACTCGACCAGTCTTTTATGCCCACTTGACGTTTTGCATAGCTGTTCAATAAGTCACCACCTGCCGAAGCGCTGCCAACGAGAATCGCGAAACTGATTGGTAGCGAGACGCCTACCAAGCCGAGCCCTAACCACCCCAACCATGCTCCAACGAGCTGCCCAATCACCCCGTCCCACGATTTGCTTTTATTGAGCCAGCTCGGCAGGTGAAATTTGCCACTAAAGTTACCAAAAAAGAAGGCCGCAACATCCGACATTACGGACATGTACCAAACCGCAAAAAAGATCGCAGGCTCGCTCCAGGCGATCAGTAGAGCCACGAATACGCCCGCACTCACTACTATGGCCTGACACGCTACGAGCACTGGTTTACTCGAACGTTTTCGCCAAGCTTCGCGCACAACCTGTTGTATCAACCAAGAAGTAATCAATAACCCTAGCCAGCTTGGGCCGCGGCCAAACCCCAGCACGATGGCAAATATTGGCAGCCACATCAACACCTTGGTGTGGAGCTGACTGCCAAAGAATTTTTTGTTGCGTTGAGCATACAATATCCAGGACAAACCGTAGCCTCCCACCAAAGCGGCTGAGCACAACAAAGCAAAACTACTTAGATTGATACTGTATATATTCATAGATATTACTTCGGTGCGTGTACGTGGCAAATAGAGCAAGGATTAACAGGTAGGCACTATATGGGTAACCCAGCGCCATACCCGTTAGAGGCAACGACCACGCGCCGATAACTGAGCTTTTGCCAGATACGCGAGTAAGGCTAAACACCACACAGTAGACTGCAAAGCCGAGCAGGGCAACAATTGGTTGCAATACTAAGGTGACGCCCAGTCCAGTAGCTATCGACTTGCCGCCCTTAAAGCGTAGCCAGACGGGGAAGGCATGGCCCAATATAGCCGCCAAGCCAGTGGCGAGCACTACCGTATCGGTCGATGCGAGTTGTTTAGCAATGTAGACAGGTACGAACCCCTTAGCTATGTCGACCGCTAGTACCACGAGCCCACTGGGCCAACCCAATACCCGCACAGCGTTGGCAAAGCCGATATTGCCGCTGCCGTGCTGTTGAATATCCTTACCATGCAAATGGCCAATCAGTTTTCCGGTAGGTATGGAGCCAGCAACATAGCCGACAAGCGTAATGATGATTGATTGCATTTGGGTGGCCACCAGAATATATTATAGACAACACTCTAACAGAAAGAGGGTAGGCATGCTAGGAACGGTTGGATTTAGCATAGCAGCGGTAACCTTTATGTTGTACGCGGCATCGACAATAAAATTAACAGATAAAAAAACGCCTTTTTC
>CAZTXC010000021.1:0-11798 GCA_964617855.1 uncultured Candidatus Saccharibacteria bacterium
TATCGATGTCGTCACCCGCCAATCGCTCGAGCCCAACTGAGCCGTGCTGTTGAACAAATTTTTGTTGCAATTCCTCTAGGGCACGCAAACGACCAAAGCTATTTTGACCGGTCAGGGTGATTATCATAGCCGCTGCTCCTTTGGACAAACGTGCGTCCCACGGCCAGCTACTCGCAACTTTTCTATAGCTACTCCGCACCGCGGACAAGCCAAGCCCTCACGCCGAAAAACTCGGGCGAATGTCAGGTAGCTACCCCGTTTACCTTCAGCATTCACATAGTTCTTATCCGTACTACCGCCCTTTTCGATACTCAACGCCAGCACATAACGCAGCTCTTGGTACAACTTTGTTAACTTGCTGTCAGATACCCCGCCAACAACACTCGCTGGGTGAATCTTTGCACCCCACAGAGCTTCATCGGCATAGATATTCCCTACACCAGCCAGCACCGTTTGATCCAAGAGCGCAGCCTTGATTGATGTTCGAGCGCGCCGCCGCAGCCGCTTAATAAAAATCTCCGGTGTAAAATTGTCCGCCAGAGGTTCTGGACCAAGCTTTTTCATAAAGTCGATTTCATCAACCTGATTAGTGGGTACTAAGCGGATCCAACCAAACTTTCTCTGATCGTTAAAAAACAGTCGCGACCCGTCAGTAAAGGTAATAGTGACCCTCGTCGACCTGTCGGGTAGCTCACCAACCAAACTTGCTGTCGGGTGCCCAGCACCGAAACGCTCACGGCCTACGTAGACCAGCTGCCCCGTCATCTTCAAATGCACAAGCAAGCTGTAGTCGGTACTTAAGTCGATCAGTAGCACCTTTGCCCGGCGACGAACAGAGGTAATTTGCGCCCCAATTACAAAGTTTGCAACATCGGCGTCGGCGTTTGGAAACGATTTTTGGGTATCAAAATCGATAGCGTCGACGACCCGCTTTTGTACTAGCCGTTGCAGCCCCCGCCGCACCGTTTCAACCTCCGGTAGTTCTGGCATACCCTTAGTATACCGGTCGGTGATACACTAACCGTATGCATCGTTTTGAGATTTACCTCACCAGGAATGAGGTAACGGATGAGGACTGGCGTCGTTTTAATCTAACAATCTCCCAAGCCGTTGGTCTGCTTAAGAGTTATGTGCTTAAAGTTCGCATCGACAGTAACGTCGTTCGTTACTTTATTGAGATCAAGAACGACATAGGCGCAGTAAGCACAAACTTAGATGGATTCGTATTCCGTCCGGCTTCCGAGGCAGACGCTGACTTACTAGCAACTCCAGCAAAGGCAACGGCTGAACGGCTGGTCCGTTTTGCTACAGGCGGTACCTTTTTAGACCTGCGAGAGAAGTTCCAGGCTCGAAAAGCTAAAGATCTGAATGCCATAGACATCCGAGTACGAAACATTAACGCCACCACGCAAGCTGTTAGCTATAATATGTACTTTAAGACTGCCTTGGACACCTACACCGTCAATACCAAGCGACTACTCGCATTCCCAGCTCACCTGCTATCCGTAGACTTTGCGGCCAACACTCGCTATGTCCGCAAGACCATCAACAAGTATTTAAAAATCGAGAAGACACTGCACATTCTGAATAGCGAGGCAACGGATGCGCTCTTTACGGTCGACACATTCCCCTACCACGCTAAGCCGTACTACTTGCATTTAACAGACTACGACTTTGATAAGCATTCGCTGATTATTGGTCAGTCAGGCTCAGGTAAGTCAAAAATGATTGAGCTGCTCGTTGACCGTATAGCCAAAATCAACCGTAACGACACCTATCGTGTAATTGTCATCGATCCGCACGCTGCCATTGCGCCAAACTTAAAGCATGTGCCTAATTCTAAGTTCATTGATTTTAAGGGTGATACGAGCGACTTGTTCCCTAAAACCAACGACGCAACCGCCGCGACAGAGTTGAGTACGACGCTTTTCAAATCGTTACTTGCCGATCAGTTTAACCCAAAATGCGAACGCGTATTACGTTACAGCCTGTTCTTATTGTTCACGGCTCAGAGTATGGACTTTGCGCACCTCAAGCACCTACTGACTAACCTTGAGTGGCGCAAACAGGTGCTCGACATCATGCAGTCACAAGTGCCACCCAACATTGTGCAGTTTTTTCATACCGACTTTAATGACCTTCGCACCAAAAACTACAACGAGGCAATCCTCCCCATCCTGACTATGATTGATGAAATGGAAATCCAACCGGGCATGAACCAGCCCGCCACCGTATCGCTCGCCCAAACCATCCAGAACAACTTCTTAACAACCTTTTCGCTGAACAAGGTGAGTATGGGCGAAAAAGTCGTCAAAACCATTGCTGGTCTTCTGATTCAAAACATTTTTATCTTGGCTCAGGCACGCCTGTTCAATCATAAGCTCATCTTGATTGTTGATGAGGTGTCAGTCGTTCAAAATCCGACCATGGCACAGATTCTTGCCGAGGCGCGTAAGTTTGGCCTCAGCTTAATTCTGACCCAGCAGTACTTAGCTCAGGTTGAAAAAGATTTACGTGATGCCATCTTCAGCAACAACTATAACTACTACTTATTTAAGCTATCCGAGGAAGATGCGCGCTTAATTGAAGGTAACGTTCAGATTGAACTACCCGAGGAAATCGTTTCGGTCGAGAAAGCTGAACGAGGACTAAAAGAATCAGACGTTAAGGTGAAAATGCTGTCAGAAGAATTGCACTCAAGAGAGTGCTTGGTGCGATTCTATGCTGATGGTAAGTTTTTGCCGTGCATAAAGGCTCGTACCACCGATGCCCCAGATTACAGCCATGCCGTCTCTGAAGAAGAAAAACAACTCCACCCCGAACACCAACCCAACGCTGCAGAGTTGGAGAACTTTGCACTGCCATCAACTAATGTTGAATATAAGCCGCCAGTGGAACCCACATACCAATACCAGCAATATGTAGCCCAGGAGGGCCCAACCTCTCCAGCCCCAAAGCGCCCGGCGCAAGTTGACGAGCATCAGGTTGCCCAAGAGTTCAGCTCGGCCCAGCAGCACATTGCTGAAAGCAAGGCCAAGTCGGCCAGTACGAGCAAAAGTACCTATTCCGAGCCTCAACTACCCGGCCCCAGAGCGCACTCTGGCTCCATGCCAACCTCTGGAGTCTTTAATGCTACTGAGCTACTGCACAAAATGCACGATAAGAACGTAACCAAACAGGGAGACTAGTGATGAACGCACGCGCCGCGCAAGAAATATTAGACAAGGTAATGGGTGATATCTTGGGCAAAAAAAATCCATTCTCTCTCGAGCAATTCCAACAAAAGTTCGCCTTTGATGTTAACCTACCAAGCGAAACAACCTGCGCCTTTACTGGAAAACCAACCTGGGTATACTCCCCCGCTAGTCCGGGTAAGTTTATTTCGATGCAAGCACGCGCAGAGCGCTCCAATGTGGACGATTGGCTACCCCCCAAGCAACCGCTGAACACCATCCAAGATGTGCTCAATGCTTGGAGCACCGTTAATTACTCCATGGGTGAACGCTATCTAGAAAGTGAGCACGTTGCCGAATCGGACTGCATTTACACGTCCCAGTACGTGTACCGGTCCCAGGACTGTTCTGATAGCAAGTATCTGGTATTTTGCGACTCGATCCACGCCGGTAGTGAGTATGTGGTCGCCAGCCAACGCTCCAATACCACCACTTTTTCGGCTCGCGTAATTGACAGCAATACAACATCCAGCAGCTTTAATGTCATCTGGTCAAAGAATGTTTCTAAATCGATGTTCATTGACGATTGCTACGACGTATTTGAGTGTATGTTCTGTTCGCACATTGGCAGTAAACGCTTCTGCATCGCCAATATGCAATTCGAAGAAGCCGAATACTTTAAGATAAAGAAAATGGTCATCGACTGGCTGATCAACACCTGATGGACAATCTAGGTAAGCTACTCGGCCGTAAACGTATTGAAAAACCCACTGAAGTTGGCGCGATTGTCGCATGGTGCACCCGAGAGTACCCAGCGTTTACTGTGGCCGCTCAGAAGCGCTCTCGCGACTACCTAGTAACTGTTCCGAATGGCTCTTTAGCCCAAGAAGTTCAGATGAGGTTGATCGAGCTCAAAGACTACGCTGGTATTGCTAACGACGCTCGTATCACAATCCGAATTGCCTAGAAGTCCTGGAGGGCCTGCTTTAGATCAGTCAAATTGCGGTACACGATAGCTTGCATGCCGACATGCTTGGCGCCTGAACAATTTACTTCGCTGTCATCCACGAGTAAACAATCACTAACTGGCACTTCAAGACGCTCTGCAGCCAAAAGAAAAATCTCGGGCTGTGGTTTGATGAGTCGCACTTCGTATGACATGAGCGTATCGGTGAATAAAGCCAGATCGTCATCACTCAAAAACTCTTCTCGTATCCAGTTGGTAGAGACGTTGCTAAGCAAGCCAATCTTATACACTGGCTTAAGTTCGCGGCGTATATAGTCAAGGAGTGGTCTATTCTTCCTGTCATGAACCTGGCGAATTGCCGATACCCCCTCTGGGCTTCTTCCCGTTAGCTCCTGAACTTTGTTTATAAACTCTTCTTGAGTAATCTGTGCGGCATCGAGTTGATAGTTAAGCGCACGAGCCGGCTCCACTTGATCTTCTGGTAGCGTAGCCACAAACTCTTTCCACGGGTCGTTGGTGAGCACCCCGAAACAATCGAAGATAATGGCTTTCATTATGTGTATTGTACTCTAGTGTGCGTATTTAATAACTTGGCCACCCAAGCCCTTAACCATCCCTGCATATATTGGTCGATCGATTGAAAACCAGGGAGTAATCAGCGAACCTTTGAACGTTTTTAGGCTCACCTCGCCGCCGTGCAGACGGGTGAGTCCACCCCAAAGAGCTCCATCAATTAGGTTCTTGAAAGCCAGGTTGCCTAAGAAATCAACCGCGGTGTCCTGCCCGACCAAAAAGTCGCCTGCGTTTTTAACACCGATGTAGGCTGCAAGCCCTTTAAAGCTCACAAAGATCGCTCTGATTGGTAACCTGATAGCACGCTCCATGTCTTCACTCAGTGGCGTCCTCACGGAGTCGGCAATGTTGGCTTGTAGCGAACTCTGAATTAGTGCGTCTTTAACGCTCCGATCAATGAGCCTTGACCAAGCAAACGGGTTGCCGTCTTTTCCCCGTGACGCCAAAGAATTTCGCATATGACGCGTGTCTAGTTCAATTCTTGCTGTCGGTCGATAGAAGGCGCTGCCCCAGGCAATATTTTCGTCAATTGGATCGCCATCAATCCCACCCCTGTTGGTACGAGCCTTACTTTGTACGCTCAACATACTCATAGTGCCGTCCGGATTTACACGCGCAGCAACACTCGCAGACTCGCTAAGGTCGGCGCCATATATCGCAGCACCACCGAGGCCTCCAATACGAGCATACCTTCGTAGGCGGACGGGATTAATCATTAGTCTGTCAGGGTCAAGCTCTGGTGGCAACGTAGCCTGCCATGACACATCAAGCTGTGTTAAAGCCTGGGGCGTATCGTCATCACCTAAAGACAACCACTTGTCAGTCATAAGTATATGTTACGACTTTATTGCTATTTCCTCAAAGTAGTTTTTTATTACTTTCCTGTTCGCCCAAATCCGTGTTTGCCTCGAACTGTGTCTTCTAGTTCTTCAACCTCATCCCACTGAACCGTAGCGTGCTTAGCCACAACCATTTGTGCAATTCGATCGCCATCTTCGATAACAAACTCCTCCGCCCCATGGTTGATAAGCAGCACCTGTATCTCCCCACGGTAATCACTATCAATAGTACCCGGGGTATTAACCATACTGATGCCGTGTTTTAGGGCTAATCCGCTGCGAGGGCGTAACTGCAGTTCGTAGCCAGGTGGTAACTCTACATGTATGCCAGAGGGGATAAGAGAACGCTGCCCGGGCTCTAGGACGACTGGCTCCTTGAGGTTTGCGTGCACGTCCATGCCAGCCGCCCCTGCAGTTTGATACGTTGGCAACGGGTGCTTACTGTTGTTAACAATCTTTACTTTCATTTATACATCACCCCATGTCTTACCTATATGCACATCGACATCTAGAGCAACCGGCAGCTTGTATACGTGTTCCATTTTGGCTTTCATCAACTCAGCTACCTTATCGGCCTTATCTTTGGGTGCCTCAACAAGCAGTGAGTCATGCACCGACAGCAGCAGTTCACAGTCATCGTCTAACGCCTCCTCAACAGTTACCATGGCCATTTTAAGCAGATCGGCCTCAGTCCCCTGGATGGGCATATTGATGGCAGCCCGCTCGGCCGCAGAACGAACCACAAAATTACTCGACTTAACATCTGGTGTTGGTCGACGACGCCCAAATAACGTCTCGACATAACCATCGTCTTTGGCTTGGGCCTTTAGTTTATTCATATAGTCTAGGAGTGGTTTACGGAGCTCGAAATACTTATCAATAAACTCTTTGGCTTCGATTAGCGTCATGCCACTCGCGACACTTAAACCGTGCGGGCTCATGCCGTAAATGATGCCGAAGTTTACAACCTTAGCTGCACGACGGTGATCTTTGGTTACCTTATCAGGCTTAACCCCAAACACCTGCGCTGCCGTAGCAGTGTGGACATCTACACCATCGTTGAATATTTTTATGAGCTCTTTATCTCCTGCTAGATACGCAGCTAAACGCAGCTCGAACTGTGAATAATCAGCAGATACAAACACCCTGTCCTTGCCAGCAACAAAGGCCTTGCGAATCTCCCGTCCTAAATCTGTGCGGATGGGGATATTCTGCAAATTTGGGTCAACTGAACTGAGGCGGCCAGTTTGCGCGGTTGCGAGGTTATACGTAGTATGCAGCCGAGACTGCTCATCTACTTGCTTGGGGAGCGTATCTACATAGGTGTTCTTAAGCTTTGTTACCTCTCGATACTGCGTGATGAGATTAATAATTGGGTGTAAATCCTTGAGGCGGTCAAGTTCGTTAGCGGCAGTTGAAAACACCCCAGTCTTTCCTTTTTTTACGCCAGTGGTCGGTAGGTTTAGCTTGGTGTATAGGATATCGGATAATTGAGCTGGGCTAGAGATATTAAATTCCTGATCTGCGTAACCGTAAATTTCTTGCTCAAGATCGGAGATGCTGTCATTCAGTTTGTGGCCAAGTACGGCCAATTGTTCGGTGTCGAGCTGAATGCCGCGGTACTCCATGTTCCCCAAAACCGGGATAACCGGCCAATCAATATCTTTGGCGACGCTGGCAACCTTGGGCATATCCTTAAGTTGATCGGTTTGCTGCTTGTAGAGAGCCTCAATCACGGCAATAAACTCTGGTGAACGAGTAATAAATGACTCCATGTCGGTTTCTTCGAATGAGGCACCTTCGTAACCCAAGTCGGTCGCTGCCAGATCGGTCAAGCTGACTTCACGACGCAGTGAATTGACCAAAAATGCACCAATGAGCACGTCATGACCAATTGGCAGCAGCTCCCCACCGAGGTGCAACACACATTTGTAGTCAGCCTTGATATCGTAGCCCACTTTGCCGACTTTGGGATCAGTCAGCTGCGGAACTGCTTTGAGTACCGCTTCGGGCGAGAGTTTGGTCATGTCTAGGGTGTATACCTGCTTCGCACTTGAAGCCAACTGGATGGCTTGCGGATCACGCCCATGCGCACCAGCACACCGGGAATGGATAAATAGGGTGTCCCCAGAAAGCTTGATGTCTGCTAGCGCCGCTTCATCACTAACGACCGTATTCTTACCAAGCTTCAGCACAGTGCCCGACACCTCGGGCGCCGACGGCACAGCTGATTGCATGTTTTCGGGCAACTGACGCAGGAGGCTGCGGAATTCCAGGCGTCGCAAAATTGTAGCAAGAGCTTCGGTATCGAGCTGGTTAACGTCCATGGCGTTTAGATCCAGATCCACAGGTGCATCACACTGGATGGTCACTAATTGTTTGCTCAGGTACGCCATGTCCTTACCTGCCACGAGCTTCTTTTTAACCGAGTCCTTGATAAGCTCAATGTTTTCATAAACACCATCAAGCGTTTTGTACTGCTTCAAAAGTTCAAGTGCGGTCTTTTCGCCGATTCCCGCTACCCCCGGAATATTATCGGAACTATCACCCTTGAGAGCCTTGAGATCGACAAATTGGTGTACGTCGATGCCATATTTTTGCTTGAAGGATTCTGGATTGAGTCGCTCCACATTACTGAGACCTTTTTTGAGGGTAAATGCCTTAACGTCCTTGTCTATTAACTGCAAAATATCCAGGTCGCTGCTAATAAGTTCAGTGACAATACCCTTTTTGGCTGCCTTAACGCTGAGGGTGCCCATAATATCGTCGGCCTCGTAGTCATCCAGTTCGTACAGCGGCCACCCAAACGTCTCCAACAGCTCGTGCAGAATGGGAATCTGGGCGTAAAAGTCCGGCGGAGCTGGCTTTCGATTGGCTTTATACTGCGGGTATAACTTGAGGCGGGATCGAATGTTCGTCTTGGGTTTATCCCACGCTACACAAACATAATCTGGTTTGAGAGTCTTGATAATTTCCAGCGCCAACACGGCAAAACCAAAAACACCCCCTGTTGGGGTGCCATCCTTCATGCTCAAATAGGGCATGGCGTAGTAGCCACGATAAAAAACTGATTTTCCATCAATTATTGCCAGGGTCTTTTTGGCTTCGGCCATACCCTCAGTATACGTGGTGCTATCTGATGAAGCTACCTACGCTTGGTACCACTCGCTGAAAATACTGCCCCGGGAGAACTCACTTGATTCTCAAAAGGCAGGCCAGTTTCAGGATCGATACTCTTAGGGCCGGTGCCGAACTCAAGCTCAAGGGTATCCCAGTTTCGGTGCAAACCATATGAAACAAAATTTGGCGCCCGTACCCCTCCAACATTGGGCAAGCCAGCTATCTGCTCACCTATTCCACCAGCAACGCCAGTGTTACATGACAAAAGCGTAACTTTAGTATCCGGCTCGATAATGCCATCTTCCATTAGACGACGTGCATCCAGCGAGGTAATTTTTTCCGAAAAAAGCCTTTCCTTATAACGATTCCCTAATTTCATTTGGTCGGGAGCTCCGTGGGCACCAATAAACACATTATTAACTCGAATGCCCGCATGCTTGAGGAGAATAATGCGCCTAGCGAAATCGTGCGGCGATTCGACTTCAACCATTAGTGGTAAGTACGTTACACGCTCTGCATCAGTGAGGAACGAAGATAAAGCTCCGTTATAGTCGCTGGTTGCGCTCACCGCAATACCTGTTGGCTCAAAGTCTGCTTTGGACTGGCTTATCAGTTTATGAGGATTGTATCGATCGAAGTTACGTATACCAAACCTTCGGTAAACCTCAGTGGGTAACTTTGGGTTCTCCCTTGCCAGCATGCCTACATTATTGATCCATACCATAATCTTATTAGTGATCTGGAGGGCTTTTGTTTGGCTTTCAGTCTCATCAGGGTCGAACGACTCGATTGCGCGCAAGATAGAGCGCGCCTCTCGTTCATCAAATCCGTACGCCTTCACTCCTTGCTTAAATTGTTCTTCGACATCTTCAAGTTCAAGTAGACTGCTCAAACCACCGGCCCCACCGTCCTTCTCAGCAGCCAAGCCCTGCCCCAACCGCGGCGCCACAAACTGAAACTGCCAAGCCTGGGTATCGTGAAATCTGTCAAAGGCTGGCGCCCCGAGGACACCCTCCGAACCAGTAACTCCCAATTTCGATAGCGCTACCCTGGCAAAATGGTTATTAGCCTGGCGATTGAAGTAATCTAGGTAACTCGCGAGCGTTTCGACTTGCTCTGGTTGCTCTTGGTGTGTCATCTCCCTAACACGGCCGCCGTTTTCATTAAGCATGGCTGTAAACTCATTCAAGACTGCTACGTGTACATGAATCAGCTGCTGGCTCACTAATGTTGAGTCGCCAACTTCCGCAAGCTTATCTTGCACCCCTTTGAGCTCAGTAAAAAATCGCTTTGTGAGACGACTGTCAGGAACAACTCCTTTGCCAGGACCTTCGTACGCTCGTGTGCTTGGTAGTATTCTATCCGTGAGATTTATGAGATCTAGGCTCAAATCCCTTGTCATGTAGTAAGCCGGATCGTCATCAGGGTCATGACTTCTAGCTGCCCAGTCATTAACCTTTTCACGAATGGGCGCAAACTGATCAACAATCGCTTGCTCTGCCGGGTTCAGCGGTTCTTCATCTGAGGTTTCGAGCACATCACTAACAGCTAACTCACCAACTACAGGGTACGCTGACGCTTCATAATCGACTCTATGTTCTAGTAATTCTGGACTTGGCATATTTGTATTTGTTACGCACTTAAACATTAGCACTTTTTTGCATATAAGTCAATGTAAGTTCATCTACAAGTTTTTGGCTCGCACCCTATAAAACAGCTACAATAAACACAACGCTTATGCCTGAAAATAAGACCCAGCAAACCCTGCCTGCGTATCGATCGGAAATTCCGTCTGTTTTAGCCAGTCTGCACACTAGCCAGAAGGGACTAACCACAGAGCAAGCGCAGGCAAACTTGACGCAGTTTGGCCCTAACCAGCTACAACGCTTACGGAGTGACCCCCTGATTTTTAAGTTCCTTCGTCAGTTCAAAGATCTTATGATCGCTCTTTTGATAGCCAGCGCGGGCATTGCTCTGTACCTTGGAGACCGTCAAACATCAATTATTCTCGTTGCCATCGTCATTATTAACGCCGGTATTGGTTTCTTTCAGGAACATAAAGCAGAGCGCATTATGGAGTCACTCCAAAAGCTTGTGGTGGCCAAGGCTAAAGTAATGCGGGATGGTCAACTTGTGGAGATTAACTCTATTGATCTTGTTCCTGGCGATATCATGCGGATCGACGAGGGTGATTCTGTGCCAGCCGACGCACGTTTAATTGAGGAAGCCGAACTATCCACCAACGACTTTGCCCTTACTGGCGAGAGCAACCCGTCTCGCAAATTTACTCATGCTATCGCCGCGGATGTCGAGCTCCCCCTTAGACACAATTTGGTGTTCATGGGCACGACGGTAGCTACCGGTAACGGTTTGGCAGTTGTTACTGGCACGGGAATGCAAACCGAGCTTGGACGCATTGCTAGCTTAAGCCAAGAGACCAAAGCTGACCCAAGCCCGCTCCAAAAGGAAATGAGCCATATTGCCCGCCGCATAACGCAGGGTACCTTTATTCTGGGCAGCATCTTGACAATCATTGCCCTCAAGGCCGATCTCTCCACCAAAGAAGCCTTTATCTTTGCGATTGGAATAGCTAGTGCCATGATCCCTCAAGGCCTCCCGGCCGAAGTCAATGTCGCACTGAGCCAAGCTGCTGGAAAACTGGCAAAAGCAATGGCGCTTGTCAAAAAGCTGTCGGCAGTGGAAACGCTTGGCGCCACCAGTCTTATTCTCACCGACAAAACTGGAACATTAACCAAGAATGAGATGACGGTGCAGCAGCTCCTTATTGGTGATACTCCACTCTGGGTAACTGGCACAGGGTACGAGCCGATCGGACAGATTTTAGATGCTCACAAAAAACAACTACACGAAGCTGATTTAGAAGCCTACAAGTTATTTTTTCTTACCGGAGCGTTTGCCAGTAACGCGACCGTACACGCCCCCGATACCGAGCATGCCGCGTGGTACTGCCTTGGCGACCCCACCGAGGGCGCATTGACTGTCGCCGCTGCCTATGTTGGCATCTCCAAAACCGACCTGGACGTCGCCTTTCCGCGGGTGGCCGAAGTTCCCTTCGACTCGGTGCGCAAGCGCATGACCACCCTCCACAGCGTGCCCAAATCGTCG
>CAZTXC010000022.1:0-4890 GCA_964617855.1 uncultured Candidatus Saccharibacteria bacterium
GTAAAATGCGTAAAGCGCAAGAAAACGCGTTCAAAGGCCGCGAGTATAATGACCTGGCTCAACAGTTGCTGACAAGACTGCGCCGCTTAACTGATGTTTCTAAGCACCCGTTGTTCGAAGTCCGCAGTACTGTACGAGCGCGGCTACATATTGTTGTTACGTCTGATCGCGGCTTGGCGGGTTCGTATAACTCGAGTGTGCTCAAAGCACTTATGCGTGAGATTCAATCCGATAAAGATGCCGGTTTGCAGTCATTTGCCTTAACAATCGGTCGTCAAGGAAGCACTTTCATTAGTAAACTTGTCGATGTTGAGAGTATCGGTGCGTATAACAACTTTCCTGATCATCCAACAGCCAACGACTTGCAGCCGTTACTATCCACGATAATGACTTGTTTTTTGAACGGTGGCCCTCAAGCAACAAAACAGACCAACGATGAGACGACTGCCGACCCCGCCCCAGAATCTATTGACCAGGATGTAATGGCATTGCCAGCAGTTGATTATGTCGACATCATGTACACCGACTACAAGTCGAGCCTGGTGCAAGAAGTCGCCAGCAAACGCCTATTGCCAGCTGCCTTTACCGACACTGAGAATGAGGCAGACCTCGATCAAGCTACGTTTGAGCCGTCCCCTAAAGCTGTATTGGATGCAGTGACGCAACGGTTAGTAGAAGTACAGTTATATCAGTCAATTTTGGAGAGCTTAGCTTCGGAGCATAGCGCGCGCATGATGGCTATGAAGAACGCCAGTGACAACGCCAGTGATATCATTGAAGACTTAACACTGGCTTTCAACACGGCTCGTCAGGCGGCAATCACCCAAGAGTTAGCCGAAATTACCGGTGGTGCGGAAGCGATTAAATAATGAACATGATAAGGTAACGCAGGAGTAGTATATGGCAACAGTAACAAAAACTAAGTCAGGTAAGATCAGCCAAGTTGTTGGTGTGGTTGTTGATGTTGAATTCAGCGAAGGCCACCTACCTGCAATTTATAATGCCCTCAACGTAAAGATCGGTGATAGAACCGTGGTGCTCGAAGTCGCTCAGCACTTGAGCGAGTCCAGCGTGCGTGCAGTTTCACTCAGTTCAACAGATGGGTTGCAGCGCGGCGCCAAGGTTGAAGACCAAGGCGCACCGATTAGTGTGCCGGTCGGCAATGAAACCCTGGGCCGCATGTTTAATGTTATTGGTGAGCCAATCGATGGCAAAAAAGGTGAATTCAAGACAACTGCGCCCATCCACCGCGATCCGCCTGCCCTGTCTGAGCAGTCCGGTCAAACAGAAATCCTAGAAACTGGCATCAAAGTTATTGACCTGATCGCTCCAATCACCAAGGGTGGTAAGGTCGGTTTGTTCGGTGGTGCTGGTGTTGGTAAGACAGTCCTCATTACCGAGCTGATTAACAACATTGCCAAAGAGCATGGTGGTACCAGTGTGTTCGCTGGGGTTGGTGAGCGTACTCGCGAAGGCAACGACCTCTACCACGAAATGGCCGAATCAGGCGTGCTCGATAAAACCTCTCTTGTCTTTGGACAAATGAACGAACCACCAGGTGCTCGTTTACGCGTTGGTTTGAGTGGCCTGACGATTGCCGAAGGTTTCCGCGACCAAGGCAAGGACGTGCTGTTGTTCATTGATAATATTTTCCGCTTCACTCAGGCTGGCGCTGAGGTGTCTGCTCTGCTGGGCCGTCTGCCGAGCGCTGTGGGTTACCAACCAAACCTGGCAACCGAAATGGGTGCCTTACAGGAGCGTATTACCAGTACTAAAAAGGGCTCGATTACCTCTGTCCAGGCCGTCTACGTGCCCGCAGACGATGTAACCGACCCTGCCCCGGCGACAACCTTTGCTCACCTTGACTCAACAATTGTGTTGAACCGTGCATTAACTGAGCTTGGCTTGTACCCAGCGGTTGACCCGCTCGACTCTAACAGTACGATTCTTGATCCAGAGATTGTTGGTAAAGAACATTATGAGGTTGCTCGTGAAGTACAGCGCATTCTTCAGCGCTACAAAGACCTCCAAGACATCATCGCGATTCTTGGTATGGAAGAGCTGTCCGACGAGGATAAGCAAACGGTGGCCCGTGCACGACGCATCCAGCGCTTCCTCACTCAGCCCTTCTTCGTTGCAGAAGTGTTTACCGGCAACCCCGGGCAATACGTATCGCTTAAAGACACAATTGCTGGCTTCCGTGAAATCCTCGATGGCAAGCACGACGACAAGCCAGAAAGCGCCTTCTATATGAAGGGCAAAATCTCCGACGTCAAGTAAGTCTGGCTGCTGACAAACCTAGTTTATGGGTGTACTGTGAAACAGTAATGAGGAGTTAATATGCCATACGGTCACGAAGTATTACGGTTACAGGAACACGTAGATCTGCGAGAAAAAGCCCAGGATGCTATTGGTGAGATACTTGCTGCCGCTGGCGAACTTGACTCCGCAATCCCACCAGAAAGAGGTGTGAATAGCCTCGCATATGTACGGGCGAGCCTTGATCAGTTTCGTGCAGGGAATGTTGGTAACATGCTAGGTATGTTGGGCTTGATCCATAGTGTTGCCGAGCTTGAGCGAGGGGATGCTGTTGTGCGCTATTTTGACGATCTGTACGAGAAAGACCCAGCCTTTAGGGCGAGTTTTGATGGTCAGCTTGCGACGCTAGAAGCGCGTAAATAGTACTTGCTATTTGGTTGTGGCACTCATTGGCAGAGACAGCGAAGCGATGGTGCCTTTATCTTTGACGCTCTCTAGGTTGAGTTCGCCATTAAACGCATGGGCAAACATGCGGCTTGTGTATAGCCCAAGGCCGACACCAGTTTTATCAAAGTCTTCAACGTCCTCAACGCGAGTAAAGGGCTTAAATACTGTGTTCATTTGTTCTGCGGTCAGGCCTTTGCCGTGGTCTATCACTTGAATAGCTACTTTGTCGTCCTTTGTCATGCACTTGAGCGTGATTTGCGCCCCTTGCGCGCTGGCGTCGATCGCGTTGCTCAATAGTGCCTTAACAGTCAGCGACAATAAGCTTGGCTCAATTTGTAGCATGTAGTCGGTCTCAAGCCCCTCGATTGCGACGGTTACATTTCGCTCTTTAGCTGCATTATCTAAGCCACGAACGGCTTGTTCAACCGTGTTCTTGACGCTTGTTGGCTGGATAGTCCCCTCGAGCTTGTTGCTAGCTAGTTGGCTGACTAAATGGAATGAAGCAATGAGCTCCTGCAGTTGACCTATTCCCTTTTGAGCGTATGAACGATACTGTTCGTTAGGAATCCGTTTTATCGTTTCGGATAGTTTATTGATCGTAAACACTAAGGTGTATTGCGCTTCGTGGACGAACTCTGCACGCATCGAGTCCAGTTTCTTTTCAAAGGAGTCTAAGGCGTCGATTCGCTCAGATTCACGCTGTACCACCATCTTGTTTCGAGAGATATTATAGAGCAGTTGTAATGAGAGGCCCGTTGCCAATATTTGCACACCCAAGTTTACTAGGTTAATTGACGCGTTACCGATAACGACAAACAGTAAGTAGAATAGGCCAAGAATAGTTGCCAAAACGATGGCGGGATAATAAAAGTACTTGTTTTTGTAGACCTCTTTACGGCTCACTTTAAGGATTGGTTCTGTTTCCATTTCTTGCATGGTTGTGTCGTTCTCGATATTGGTAATCAGCGCTTCAACGGTTTTATTTAGAACAGCTACATCTGCTTCGAGTGATTTTTGGGTCGTTATGTCCGTGACCGTCTTGCCCATCTCTATACCACCACTTAATACGGTTAGCGGGGTTCGTAAGTAGTGACTGACAAGTTGTAGGAAGTTGCTTTTTTCAGTAGCAAGCATGGTGTGATACGCCAACAATCGCTGCAAGCGCTTGTCGTGCTCGAGCTCTTTTCTGGTTTGGTATAGGTACGTTAATATGACCGCCAAGATCAGCAGCAGTAGTATGTATGGCAAAATAGTCACCACGCCCTTTGGAACAAACTGCGGTAAGTGTGTTAACACATAGCCGATTCGTTTGAGGAACGCTAAGAAGACGTTAGGCTTGGTCGCTGTCTTTTGTTGAACAGAAGGAGACCGCGTACTCCCGCCCCCGCCACCACTGCCTTGATATGGCGTCGTGGGAAGCGGTGTAAAGGTGTCGGGTATTGTAGGTGGCGTACCAGGTGTGGGCGTTGGCGGTGGCGTACCAGGTGTGGGCGTTGGCGGTGGCGTGACCGGTTGATCCGCCAGAGTAAATGTTGAGTCGTCGGTGTACAAATTACCAGGGGTTACGCCAGTAAACTCGTCACTAGACGAAGAATATAATGTGCCAGAACCGATAAGGTTCTGCCCAGGTTGGGTCAGGAAAGCCTTGCCAGCGCCAAACTCACCTTGGTTAAGACCGGAGGTTATATTTGGAATAAATTGTCTGCTTCCGGCCGCATTGCTGCCGACTTCGAAGCCACGACCGGCTGGCCAAATGGCCGCAGGGTTTACGAAGTTGGTAGCAAAAAGGTTTAAGAACTGCTCGTATGTTTCAAGGTTGGTGTCTGCACCGGTGCTGGCAGTGAAGCCTTCAAGGCTGATAGATACAACATTATGATAAATTCGCTGCTCGGTGTTGCTTATGCCGAATTGGGCGATATACAGGTTTTCCCCATCGGAAGACAGCGATGCACCAAACGGAAATTGCAACTCATCGTCAATGGTAACTTCACTCGTTATTTGTAAGGTATCTAGATCTACTTTGTATACTTCGTAAGGCATTCCACCAACAGCTCCCGATGATTCTAAGTAGCCAATCGCGTACACTTCGTTGCGCTGTTCGTTGTAGATCAGCTGGGTAATATGGCCATCTTGGTCAGGGATGCTTTGTACGCTGTGGTCAGCTAGATCAATAACACGTAACCC
>CAZTXC010000022.1:4900-11563 GCA_964617855.1 uncultured Candidatus Saccharibacteria bacterium
GATTAGTTTTTGATTAAAGGTCGAGTTTAGTATTGGGACCTCTCCATTCCCAAGCGTAGAGTGTGTGGTTGAATCGATAAAGGCCCTCGTGCCGACAAAGAAATTATCGGTGTTTAGGGTAAAGACTTCCTCCGGGGTAGTGATGTATAGCTTACTATTGTCGCTAGATAGCCGTATGGTATTTGTTATGAGCCCCATAGAAAGTGCCTCTGAGAGCTCAGGATTATTGTAGATGGCTCCGATCAGGTTTAAGGTTTTTACAACCTTGTTGGTGCGTGTTTCGGTCAGCCACATGCCGGGGGTAAAGTCGGGATTTGGTGAATCAAATAATTCCTGACCGTTCGCAAACCCGACAGTTAGGAGATATTTTCCATCAGGGCTAATAACATTGGCAGTCCCGAGTGCATTCTGCGGTAATGCCACTTGGTCTACCATCACGCCTTTTTCTGTGTCGAGAACGTCAATCTGTGGCAGGTTGTTAATTATCGGATTTGTTGCAGCGACTAGATCTCCGGTTCCAGATTGCAGATAATTCGCCCAAGAGCCAAAGTCATCGAAGCCAGCCCCAAGTACCTGCATGAGGTTGGAGTTGCCAAGGTACATGAGTCGCCGTGGTTCTTGATAGTACTCGGCGTGTACGGTATGGCTCCCTTTTGCTATCGAGCCGGCGGGAATGGTCCATTTGCCATGTGTGTCAGATGTGACAGTGCCGAGTATATTGCCGTCGAGCTTGACAGCTACGCTGCTAGAAACGGGAGCAACGCCCTCAATCGTTGGGCTGGTGTACACCGTCTCTCCGTCAGAGGGTTTAGTTATAGTTACCCCTCCACCCACAACCGTGAAGTTGGTTTCTGCTTCGACGGTATCATCGGTGACGGAGAGCTCCCCGATCCAGTACCCGAATGTGCCCTCCAAGTTGCTGGTGCTGTATGACACCCCAAATTTTGTAGACATCACTGCAGCGTTACTGCGGGTATCAACACTCGTGACATTCTGGTCGAATACCGGCGTTGATTGCGTCGGCCCAAATGATAATGTGCTTGTTCCGACAAATAAAGTATTCCCGTCATCGGACATGACCATGTCCCCGATCAATCCGAAGAAGTAAGATCCAAATGGCAATTTTAGATTCGGTGCTAGTCCTATTGTAGATTGGAGTGCCCCAGTGCTTGTACTGTATTTTTTAACAGTGTAACCAATCGGGCCAGTTTGCGGACTGGTTGGGTAGGTAGCCATATATATGCTTGCACCATCATTGGAGAGCTGCATGGGTAGTTTATAGGGGAATGATGTGGCGATCGTTCTAATAAGGGCCATGTCGCTGGTTCTGTACACTTTTATTGAGCCATTCAAATTGACCGCAACATGGCTGCCGCTCTCACTGACATTGAGTAGCCCTGTAATCCCTATGGTGGAACTATTGGATGAGCCTACGGTCCCTACCGTTACGGTTGTTATGGTGTCGGAGGTTAAATTTAGCTTGGTTAGGCCCATTGAAGCGCCCCCACCTGGTTGAGTAGTCGCATACAAGTAGTTTCCGGCGACATCCGCCTCGAAGTTGTTTAAAAGTGGTTCGCCTATTGAAGCCATGGCTGTGTAGGTTCTATCGACTACATTTGAGCCTACATCAATGCGGTGGACGATTATGCCGGTTGTTGTCCACACCACAGCGAACAATTTTGTGCCGTCATCGCTTAGCGCCATTTTACTTAGTAAGTCTTGGCCTTCTGGTAAGTGAATACGTGCTTCTACGTTGCCCGTTGTGCCGTCAACGCGGGTAATAATGGCTTTTGGTAGTGGGCTTGAGGGAGCGGTGACCGCTGTAAACGTATCGCCGCTAGTCGGAACGGCTACCGACAATAGAGCGGGTCCAACTAGGTTGTCTACGGTTTCGACCTCGCTGTCGTTAATGTCGAAGGTTTCCAGGTTTGACATTGAGTACCAGGGTAAATACATCAACTTTCCTGCCGACGGATTAAAGGATAGTGCTCTAGTTAGGCCATAACTAGGCTCTTGCAATTGGTCTGAAATGTAGCCACCAACTGGAGGTGGGTCGATGAGTTCTTTGGTGACGCTGTCTATTACTTCGCCAGCTGTAGTGTCTACGGTATTGTAAATTAACTGGTCGGCGTTTGTGCTCATGCTGACGTAATACATACGGTGGTTATTCAGATCAACAGGTGCGAAAGTGGAGAACCCACCCTGACTTGTTAGCAAAGTCAGCGGCTCATTTAAGAGACGAGCAGTGCCCACCTGGTTAGGTAATGATGCGAATACATGGCTGCTTGTATTAAATGTTTGTAGTGGCGAGCCATCAGTCACATGCCAACCATCTGGACGGGCTTCTTCGGGGTTGTATGGCTGCTGCGTGACGTACAAGTACCCGTCGACAGTAGTTTTGTGCACGAATCGGCTATAGATTGGCACGCCGGTTGTTGTAGCCTGGAAGGTTCGTGTGTTCCCGTCGTCAGCGAATGATGCGATACGCATCTCGGGGTCGGCTTGCACACAATCGTCTATTGTACAGACCGGCGGACCCTCAGGTGAGTTGTAGAGAAGATAGAGTTCGCTAAAATCTTCCGAGAACGCGCCGTCAATCACTTTCTCTGCTAAATTGTCATCGGTTTGTACGTTGACTTGCCCGGTTGTATCACCTGTTTGCGAATTAATTATTGATACCGATGTCCAGTCAACGTCCGTAGCCACGTATAGAGAGTCGTTTACTGGATTGTAGAGTGCAATCGATTCTTCGTCGTTTCTAATGTATTCACTGATGGCAACAAGGTCAGTCTCAAAACTGGTTGTATCGATATTTACAATCTCTCTCTCGTCATTAACTAGTATCAACCTGCTCCAGTCGGGCGTATTGAATATGCTTGTGAATGAATTATTGCCAGGCAGGTCGATGGACTTAATAACTGTTTCTGCGTCCGTATCTATAACGTTTACATATGTTTCAGCAAGCAAGTAGAGACGATGACTTGATACATCCATGAGAGTTGTTATATAGCCTACATTTGATGCCTGCGAACCAGCTGCGAAGGCGTAATTTATATCGCCGGTGCGCTGGTAGGTGTCGGTGCTAATAACTGACACAGTTTTACTGTATTGATTGATAACAAATATTTTGTTGAGGCTCGAATCAACGATTGTTTGAACGGGCTGGCTAATGCCAGTCGGGCTTTGCATGATGCTCTCACCAGTATTTACCTGATAGCTTCTGACAGAGTTCTCTCCTATCGCCGAATTGATGGTCATGCGTCCGTCGATCGCCGTAGCACGAAAGCTGTGTTGCCCTTGAGGCGCATCTTTCCAACGGTAGCCCCATACACCTGCCTCGTTTGCCTGAGTAGAACCAATGTATTGGTTATCGGCAAAGAGGGCGATGTTTTTGCTGGCACCTGAGGTGCCTGTTATGAAGGCGTAATCTTGCGATATGTAGTCGTTTGGCCCCGGATAAGTGATTGTGACTTGGGGATTGGTGGCCCGACTCTGAGCGGGTCGTACATTAAGTATGATGGCCGTCGCATTACTCAGCATTAACAAACCAGCCATCGCAAGGTGTTGCAAATATTTTTGACGAGGCTTGGCCTTACTCAGGCGTCGCAGTAATAAGCGATGCCGAAACCTCTTCATGTAAGCACTCGAAATTGTTTAGACATTGCTGTGGCTGTCGTTTTCATAAACTTAAGGGGTATTATAATACATTTAGGTGGTCAGTGAGAAGTAATCTGGCCGACAAATCAACACCTCTCGACGAATTTGCAAGCAATCAGTATACTTACGGGGATGATTACGCTCCAGTTAGTTACCCTTGACGGTATAAAGTACGGAAGTGATGTGCATGAGGTTGTTGTTCCGACACCCGACGGATACATCGCTGTGTTTGAGAACCATGCGCCGTTGGTGAGTTTGGTTACACCAGGAGTTATTACTGTTCGGCGTAAAGCCTCAGATGGTGACAATGCTCTTGACCACTTTGCTACTGCTGGCGGTGTAGTTGAAATCTTAGAGTCAGACAATATGGTTCGAATTATGGTCGATGAAGCTGACCAAGATCACGAGATAAATGAACAGGAAGCACAGGCAGCCTACACCAAAGCTCAAGAAATGCGAGCGCAAGCTCGTGATCGCGTAAGTCTTGAACATGCTCAGGCGCTGGTCGATCGGCAGGCTTCTCGCTTGAAGGTTGCCGAATTGCGGCGCCGAAAACGACGTTAGCTCGCGAACTCCCTACTCCGGGCTTGCAACCACTCCACCCTAGTGGTACGATTATCTGGTTTTTTATAAATAAAGGGTTACATGGAAGCACGAAATAACATCCAGGAGGTTGACATGACTGAGCCTCAATTGTCGGTCATAGGTGAGTATGGCATTGGCTTTGGTTCAATAGAAACGACATTAGATGATCAACAAATGAAGCGATTCTTGGAGATCATCCAGGATAGTATTGTCCCAGCAAGCTTCGACAATCCAATCACTTGCGGCGATGAGCGTCCTGGTGAAGGAACGCTTGCATCGACCGAACGGACCGAGGCTAGAATAAAACTGTTTGGTGGGCTGGTTGGTGTATATGGTGGTTTTTTGACGGCTGGTCACTTTTTAGGCGAAGATCCACAGACCGAATTGAGCCGCTTGCGACAAGACTTTGAAGCTGGCGGTGTGTTGCTGGGTGGCCACACCGATACGACTGGCAAGGACGAAGTAGTTCGCTTTATTGATGACTTTAAGAAGGGTGTAAAACAAGCTCACGAGTTAGCGACCTCAAAGTGTGGTGCGAACGATGCCTTTGCTACTGCTAAGCAGTATTTAGTTGAGCACGGTACCTCAGCAGCTTTTAGTCGCCTGATACGCGCCCTAGATGGTGATAACTATGATGTACAAACGCACGGTGCGCTGATCGAGGCGATTAAGGCGCTCGTTGGTCGCATACCAAACCCAATGAGTGGCTGGAAAAGCGGCTACATGATGGCTGCGTTAGCTGACCGGCCAGAGTGGGTTGAGGTATTGGTTGATGACGGTCAGGGCGTGCATGGTCATCGCGGTGCGGTTGATGTTGCAAACAACCGACCCTACACTACTATTGATCGCCGTCAAGTTGCCGACAAAGTTGCTCGTGATGACTTGTTGTGCGAAAAAAAGCCTAATTGTTTTGTGATAGATAACTGGGCTATCCCGAGAATAGCTGAGGTGGGCGCTCAAATGTAAGCCGAAGCAGGTATTGACCCGCGTGATGCCCAAAAAACACTGACGACAAGTATGCGCATTACTCAGCTCGGTGTTGGCATGACGCTGACGACAGGTTCGCAGCACGTTGCAGTCACTGCCTAGTAAGCAATAGGATTTTGGTTCAATAACTCCAACTTGCGTTTCAGGCAAAATGTAGTTACGATTGGTTCATCATATAAATGGAGGGTCTCAACAATGAGTCTCGATCGTTCACTCGTGAATAAAGTACTGTCGGAATTCGTCGGTGCCTTCACGCTCACAGCCGTCGTTATAGTGATGGCGCAAACAATTGGTCAGCCGTTCCTAACCGGTTTGGCTGCCGCCCTGGTACTAGCAACCTTTGTTACAACCATTGGTTCGGTATCGGGAGCACATCTTAATCCAGCTGTAACGCTTGGATTCGCTAGCTTGCGTAAAATTAAGCCTTCGGACGCTGCTGCATACATTGTGTTCCAGCTCGTTGGCGCATTTGCTGCGACTCGTTTTGTAGAGTACATGTACGGCACTGCCCTACCTGGCAAGAACGAACAAGGTAAATTTAACGGCAAGATCTTTGTTGCCGAACTTGTTGGTACCGCTGTGTTTACCTGGGGTATTGCTGCAGTAGTAAACAAAAAAGTTGAGGGCTACCAGGCGGCTGCAGCCATTGGTACATCGCTCTTCCTAGGTGTGATGCTAGCTTCAATGACTCAAGGTGCTGGTTTTGTTAACCCAGCTGTTGCCTTTGGTAACCATGGGCTAACTTTGAACACAGCCTTGGCGCCAATTGCCGGATCGATAATCGCCTTCAACTTGGTGAATATCTTGAATTCAGAAGCGCCGGTGAAACTTGCACCATCACGTACTGTCGCATCGCGTAGTACCTCGCGCAGTTCTTCGCGTAGCCGCAGCACGACCAAGAAGAAAAAGTAGCACTGCTACCGCAACCTAAAAAGCATCCGCACCACGCGGGTGCTTTTTATTTTCCAGAATTAAAGCTGCTGCAGTATTGTGCGGACTTCGGCGACTGAGTTGGTGTCCATAAGTTTGGTGCGTAGGTCGGCCGCTCCTGGGAAGCCGTTCACATAGATTTTGAAGAACTTTTTAAGTGGTGCAAAACTCGCTTTGTGAGGTTGGGCTTCGAATAGGTCGAGGTGTGTCTTGAGCGCGTTAAACAACTCATCACGAGTATGTTGTCGTTGTTCTGTCTCGAACGCAAAAACGTTATGAAAAATCCCACGACCAATCATTATGCCATCAACTCCCACTTGTTCGACCAACGTAAGCCCATGCTGTCGATCGCGTACATCGCCGTTGCCAACAATTTTGGTATTAGGGGCAAGTTTGTCGCGCAGTGCGACGACTTTAGCAATCTCGTCCCAATGCGCGGGTACTTTGCTCATTTCTTTGGCAGTTCGGCCATGAACCGTTATTGCCGCAAGGTCTTGGCTGAGT
>CAZTXC010000023.1:0-11538 GCA_964617855.1 uncultured Candidatus Saccharibacteria bacterium
GGCCTACGGTTTTGGAGACCGTCGCTCTAGCCAGCTGAGCTACACCCCTGTAACTACAACGAATATAGCATAGCATAAACCATATACACCCCTGCATCCTAGAACAATTGTCCGCTAACTGGTATAACTAAATGTATGCCAACAATCCGACTAAAAAAGCCAGTTGTCGTTCTTATGCTTGGTGCACCAGGGGCGGGTAAAACGTTTTTTGCGAGACAAATTGCCGAGAACCTTGAGTTTGGCCATATTAGTGGTGAACGCATTCGCTACGAGCTCTTCGACACGCCGCGCTATGACGAACAAGAAAACGAAATTGTCCTGCGCATGATGGACTATATAGCCGAGGTACTACTTACATCGGGAACGAGTGTTATTTACGATGACGTGTCGTTAGTTGATTACGCCGAACGGCAACGCCGCCGCGAGATGGCCCAACAAAACAACCTACCAACCTTTACTGTATGGGTTCAAACCGACAATGCAACTGCTTTCAATCGAGCTAGTACCCGCGATCGTCGGCGTAGCGATGAAAAATATTCACACTCCATCGACAAAGCTACCTTCGAACGGCTTAACGGGGAGTTGGACCAACCTCAATACCGCGAAGAATTCATGGTTATAAGTGGTAAATATCTGCACAAGAATCAAGCAGCCGTATTTTTGAAAAAACTAAAAGAACTTAAGTTGATTACCGAGACACCCGATGCCCCACGGCCACCGGCGCCCGTCGTCCGTTCACTTAGCTCACCTCGCCGACAGCAACCGACACGCAATATCCGCATCCGCTAATGTCTGCAACCGCTCAAACCGTTGAAGAGCCAACCCTGGGCACTATTCACTTGCGTAAAGTTCGTGGCTCTAAACATGTAAGGCTACGCATTCGCCCCGATGGTAGCGTGCAATTGACCATGCCGTATTTCACGAGTTTTCGGGCCGGCTTACAGTATGCACGCACACAGGCCAGCTGGATCCAAAAGCATCGTTTCGATAAGCCCATCTACCGTACGGGCGACAAAGTGGGGCAGACTATGCGATTTAGTTTTGTGCCACATACTGGTAGTAATACCCAAACCAGACGTAACGATACACTCCTGTTAGTGCGCTATCCCGAAGCGCTTGGTGCCACCCATCCTAGCGTCCAAGCTGCGGCCCACGATCTGGCCCATCGCGGGCTCAAACATGAGGCCGAAACACTTCTACCGGATTGGCTGCAAGGCATCGCCAACGAGTATGGGTATGAGTTTCGCACTTGCAAAGTTCGACGCTTACGCTCGCGGTGGGGGAGCTGTTCTTCACAAAAAGACATCACGCTCAACATTTTTCTTACCAAATTACCTGATGAGCTCATCGAGTACGTATTGCTCCACGAGCTTACGCACACAAGGCATTTAAATCATTCTGCAGAGTTTTGGGCCGACCTGCAAAAGGTTCTACCCAATGTAAAAATGCTCCGCAAGCAACTACGAGCCTACCAACCCTCGCTTTGAGCGCTAGGCTGTGGCATAATACCGCTAATGGATGCAACACCCGCTCCGGCCGCATCGGTCAACGAAATGCGCTTTCGGCTGCTCATCAACAGCATGGGCGATGCCGTCCTCGCTATTGAACCAGATGGCAAGATAAGCCTCTATAATGCAGCCACCCTGGACTTGCTCAATCAGAACACCAGTGTCGAGGGTAAGTCCATCGATAAAGTAATCCCGCTTTTTGATCAAAAAAAGAAAGCTGTAAACCTTGCCAAGCTACTACCCAAAATAAAAGGTGCACTCAATAGCCGCGATTACTTACTTAAACTGGGTGATGAATTTATTAATGTGTATATAAATGTTAACCCCGTCTACACCGGGTATGGTCAGAAATCTAAGCGCAGTTATATCGTGCTACTGCGCGACATCACCAAAGAAAAATCGCTCGAAGAAGAACGCGATGAGTTTATATCGGTGGTCAGCCACGAACTCCGTACACCAATAGCCATCGCGGAGGGTAACGTCAGCAACGCCCAGTTTATGGCCAAAAAAGAGAATGCCAGTCCAATGATTCAGGAAGGCTTAACAGTCGCTCATGAACAGATTATATTTTTATCAGATTTATTGAACGACCTCAGCACCTTGTCGCGCGCAGAGCGGGGCAAATTAGAAGTTGAACTAGAAACCATCGACATGCGCCACCTGATTGACGACCTTCAAGCTACCTATATGCCCGATGCTGCGCAGAAAGGGCTCAAGCTACTCGTAAAACACGCCGAAAAACTACCTAAAATCACCAGCAGCGAGCTGTACGTTCGAGAAATTTTGCAGAACTTTATAACCAACGCCCTCAAATACACCCAAAAGGGGACGGTAACAATCGAGGCTAAACCTGTCGACAAAGATAAGGTGGAAGTGACAATTAAAGATAGTGGCATCGGCATGAGCTCGCACGATGTTAAACACATTTTCGAAAAGTTCTATCGCAGCGAAGATTATCGCACCCGCCAGAGCAGTGGCACCGGGTTGGGACTGTACGTCACAAACAAATTGATTCAGCTTATTAATGTCCAGCTACGTGTTAGTAGTAAGCTTAATCATGGTTCGACCTTTAGTGTCACCATTCCATCTATAGCCAAAGCGCCTCAGCGCTCCGAAGACGACAGTGCCGAAGAACCAACGGCTCCCGCGCCCAGCCCTGCATAGCTTGACTAAAGGTGTGAATAGGGGTAGTATTGACACATTGCCACCTACCATAATGTAGGTGTTTTTAATTGGAGGATGCACTAGTGCCCAGCAAACTTGGCAAACGCCGCGCAAAAAAAGCTGATCTTATCGACAAACCAGTGTCGGTTCGACGTAAGGTAAGCCGTCAAGCGCGCCGCAAGTGGCAACGAGCCTGGCAGCCAGTACGTCGAGTACTCAGCACCAGCCTGGATGTCCCTTCACCCAAGGGCAAGGCCGGTCGCGTTCTAAGCAAGCGCATTCGCGCACCACGATACTTTCGAGAATCATGGGCTGAGCTCAAGAAGGTCACCTGGCCATCTCGACGAGATACCTGGCGAATGACCGGTGCTGTCTTCCTCTTTTCGGTCGTGCTGGCCATCATCACCGCCATCGCAGACTTTGGCTTTAGCAAGGCCGTCGAAAAACTATTAGTTAAATAGCAGGAGAACCCCGTGGCAAATCGATACGAATCAGAAACTAAACTTTGGTACGCCATTCACACCTACTCTGGATATGAAGAGAAGGTAGCTGAGTCTATCCGCCAACGAGCCGACTCACTTGATATGAAAGATAAGATCTTCGATGTGCTCGTACCCAAAGAAAAGCAGATTGAAATCAAGAACGGCAAACGAAAGGTCGTCGAGAAGCGCATCTTTCAAGGCTATGTGTTAGTTCAGATGAAACTAACCGAAGATGCCTGGTACATTGTCCGTAACACACCAAACGTTACCGGGTTTGTTGGAACTGGCACCGAGCCAACTCCAGTTAGTAAGGACGAGATGGACAAAATCAACAAGCGCATGGGCGTTGAACAGCCGAAGTACAAAATGGACTTCAAAGAAGGCGAAGTTGTTTCAATTGTTGACGGACCATTCAAAGGTTTCGATGGTGCCATCAATGAGATAGACCCTGCGAAGGGCAAGCTCAAGGTTCTGGTTAACATGTTCGGCCGCGAAACACCGGTTGAATTAGACTCACTGCAAGTTAAACGAGTGTAATCAACTTGGAACGCCATCTCGACGTCATCCCAGAGGATGAGGATTTGGTAATTGATGGCTACGACGAACTTCCTGCAGCGGAGTTAGCCGAGGAGCCCGAAGACCTCGAATTGATCGAGGAAGCTATCGCAAATTTGCGGGCATATGGGTTAGAGATTAGGTTTTACGACGACTATACATCTGCCAATATGATTAGCTGCATCGTGCCTCAACCGGGGACAATCGGCGAAAGGCTGTATACGGCTGCACTCGAAGGCAACTTGAGCCCAGACAGCCTCCACGACATGATAGATGATATGGCCGCCGGCGATTTCGCACGCAAATGGCCAGACTTGGCCTAGACAACAGGGGTAGACTATAGTAGAATAATCGAGTTACGCACATGCCGGAAGCTTCACCGGCTAATGCAAGGAGAAAGATAATGGCAGATGCCAAAAAAGTTACCGCAAATCTTAAGATGAAAATTCCTGCTGGCAAAGCAAGTGCTGCGCCACCTGTTGGCTCAACATTGGGTCAGTACGGCGTCAACATGATGGACTTCATCAACCCGTTCAACGACGCAACTCGTGAGATGAAGGGTACCGTTACCGCTCATATTCGCATTTTTGATGACCGTACGATGGACTTCCGCGTTGTGAGCGAACCTGTTGACGACCTTATTCGCGCCAAGCTGGGTGTACAAAAAGGTTCTGGCCGGCCCAATACTGAAAAGCTAGACAAAAAGCTTTCCGACCAAGCCCTAACCGAAATTGCCGAAGCAAAAATGGCCGATTTTAACGCCAACGACATAGAAGCAGCTAAAAAAATTGTGGCGGGGACAGCCCGCAGCATGGGTGTGGAGATCGAAGGGGCGTAAGGTCCGACTATGCCTTACGCAGGACAACACGGCGAATACCTTCGCCCCGTCAGTCAAGCCGAACGAGATAACCCAACACTTCTCTTTACTGAACGTGACCGACGCCATGGACATGAGGTAATCAAGACCGGGGAAGTTGATCAACCGTTTGTTGACCGACTCCTGGCACAGGTAGCGCTCCTGCAGAGTGTGCAAGCGGAGTATTTTTTGATTCAGCTAGGTATCATCGATCCAGCTGATGGGGCCGCCGAGCAACTCGACAGCACCTCTATTAACTGATATAATCTATCTATAAAATCATTAAGTTTGTGGGAGTCATACGCTCAAGTATGACATTTGCACCACGAAAGGACGATTATGGCCAAAGAGCCGAAAGTAACTGAAGAAAAGGAGATTATCGATGGGGATAATCAAGAAAGTGCTCAAACTACGAGCGGAGCAGCTAGCTCACCATCCAAAGAAGAAGTAGTAACTGCCAAAGCCGGCAAACGCAGTGCTAAAGCCATTAAAGAGGCCGAAGAAGCCGCTGCTAAAGAGGCTCGCAAGGCCGAAACTGCGACAACCGAAGCACCAGCAGCAAAACCACAACCAAAAACCCGCAGTAAACTAGAGCGTCGCGGCAAGAACTACCGCAAAGCCAACGAAGCCGTGGAAGCCGGCAAGCAATACAGCCTGGACGAAGCCACCAAACTGGTTGCTAAAACGAGCCCAGTTAAGTTTGACGCATCGGTCGAACTACATGTTCGTTTGAATGTTGATCCTCGCCAGGCAGATCAGAACATTCGTCAAACTGTTGTGCTGCCAAATGGCACCGGCAAAACGGTTCGCGTAGCGGTCTTTGCAGAACCCGATCAGCACGCTGATGCCAAAAAGGCCGGCGCCGATATTGTTGCCGGTGATGAATTCCTGCAACAACTCGACAAAGAAGAACTAAACTTCGATGTCTTGATTGCTACGCCAAGCCTCATGGCTAAACTTGGTAAATACGCTCGTGTACTTGGTCCTAAGGGCCTGATGCCAAACCCAAAGAGTGGCACTGTTACTAAAACGGTTGGCAAAGCAGTTGAGGAAGCCAAGGCTGGTCGCGTGGAATACCGCGTTGATAGCACCGGCATCATTCACTTGAGCATTGGTAAAGTCAGCTTTGAGCCCGCCAAGTTACTCGAGAATGCAGAAGCCGTCATGGGCTCTATCCGCGCTGCTAAGCCAGCCAGCGTTAAGGGCAACTATATTGTGAGTCTCTATCTGACATCCTCTATGGGTCCAAGCATTTCGCTAAGCATTTAATCAGAACCATAACCAATTTGACGCTACCGCCAGTTTGTTTGTGCTATAGTTACATCACAAGCAGGAGGGTAGCATGGCCAATAGTATTGAGCGAGTTTCGCTTTATGGTGATAAACCGTTAATTCTAGCTGAAGAAGACGGTGCAATGTCTATTGAAGGGGACTTTGCTCGTGAACCTCTTGAAATGTATGGCCATACCCTATACCCGCACTTAAATCATGTTCGGTATCTACAATCTGTATACGGTCCTGGTGTCCGAGACATCACGAGGTACTTATCGTATATGCAGCAAACTGAGGCTTACAAAGATGGTGACACGCTTACCGCAACAACCCAATGGCACGAGTGGCTAGGGCCTGATGTACAGCTGGCGCTGCACGAACCCCACACTTCACGCATTGCGCGCTCCATCGTGATGCACAGCTCCCAGCTCGATACAGTAGGCCAGCAAGGCGACACACTTATATTCACAGCCCTTCACCACGATAAGGGAGAGGCGTTGGTTGGGGATATCGATTACACCCAGAAGACTGACGCACATGAAGCCGACGAAGCACGCGCTGTTAAAACCGTAATCGAAGATGTGTTTCCGGAGTATCCCAGCCAGCTCACTGATGAACTGGTCGCTGTTACCTGGGAACCGCAGACCCCGGAGCAACGCCGCCTATACTTTGCATTCAATATAGTAGAGCGAATTGGCTATCTCGACACGGCACTAAAAGCGGCAAAAGTAGCACTATACGGTGACGTATCGACGGTCGATAGGGCCGCGCTTCTGACGCTTGCCACAGAAGTATCGGGTAGACACTGGGAGGTGCTACTACAAGCCGAAAATGACCTGCCCGCAATTGCACACTACCTATCGCGAGTAAGGGGCGCAGCTGAGACTGTCGCAGACCTGCAACTGAAAATTGATTGAACTTATGGTTGCACGTCTGTCAAATAGTCACGTAAAATACAGATAACTTTAGGAGGGACAGTGGGGGTATTTAGCAACAAACAAATTCATCAGGCTCTAGCAGACGACCATATCGTTTGCGTGCCGTTCAACGATAAATACGTCGCTGAGGCTAGTCTAGACCTAACGCTTGGGCACTTCTACTATCAGGTTGAAGGTAAAGCCACCAAAGCTGTCTACAACCCCTTTGACGCCGAAGAGGTTGAACGCTATTTCGACGGGCCATACCAGGCCATGCCACATGCCCAGTGGTGCAAGTTGAACGGCTACTCACTGTTTAAGGGCATCCCCGAGGATCACCCAATAATCGTCCTTAAGCCTGGCCAGCGAGTCTTGGCACATACCCATGAGTTTGTGGGCATTCGTGTGCCTGGCGCATCAGAACTCAAGAGCCGAAGCAGCTGGGGCCGCAACGGGCTAGCTGTTTGTTTTGACGCCGGCTGGGTAGACCCAGGGTATATTAACCGTTTGACACTTGAACTCTACAACCTCAACCAGCATGAATCGATTGTAGTGCCCGTCGGCGAGCGCATCGTGCAGATGATTTTCCATGAGACCGGCGAGATCGAAGGCAGCTATGGAGACGGCCGCGGAGGTTTTAGTGGCAAGTACCAGCAAGGGGATGATCTTGAAACAATAATCCGCACCTGGACACCCGATCAAATGCTGCCGCGAGCTTATATGGATAAGCGCAGTAAGCCAGAAGAAATTGAAGGAGTATCGCTATGAGTCGTCGCCGCCGCAGCAGCCAAAGTCCAAGCAAGCCAATTACTGAACAGAATCCACGAACCCAAGGCCGCTACATTGTCGTCAACGGCGTTGAAGGCTCTGGGAAGGATACCCAAATCCTGCGACTCGCACAGCGACTACGTCAAGCAGGCATTCCGGTACATGTTACTCGTGAACCGGGAGGAGCCGATTTAACAGCCCGCGTGCTACGACAAATCACTCAGGACCCTAGCTATCACATCAACACAAAAACTGAGGTGCTACTCTACAACGCGAGTCGGGCGCAAACACTAGACCTCGTCCGCGACATGGTCGAACGTGGAGTCTGGGTTATTAGCAACTATAACTACCTCATGACCCTTGCCGTCCAGTACTACGCACGCAACGACGGCATTGCCTACGACGACATCAACACTATTTGTGAGTTTGCGGTTGGTGACATGCAGGGTGACATCCCTATTTTGCTGGATCTGCCGCCAGAAGTTGGCCGCCAGCGCAAAGATAAATACGCAGGCGGCGAACGTTTTGACAACCTTAACGTAGACTTTATGGCTAAAATTCGTGACGGCCTCCTCACCGAGGCAAAGAAGCGTGGCCACGTCATTATTGATGCCGACCAGACCATTGAGCAAGTTGAAAGCAGCATATGGGAAGCTGTTGAACCATTTGTATCGGGTAAGGTGCCAAACCGGCCACCTAGCTACACGGTCGCTGCGAGCAAAGTGAGTGATATCATCGCCGAAAAGAAAATTGAAGTTCCCAAAGTTGGCAAACCAATACCCACGGCAGGACCACTAGTCAAAAAGGTGGAAGGTCAGCCGACAACCATCACCGCAGCTGGCAAAGCCTGGCTCAACCAACATGTCACCAATACAACCGACAATGTCTACGCTTTCAAAGACACCATCAGCCCTATAACCGTGGCTGCTGCAATGGCCCGTTTGTCCCGGCGGGGCGATGACATGCGCGTTACGATGCTTGATGAGTTTGCCGAAGCAGCCGACAAGGACGACGAGCTGTTACACCGCGTCATTACAGCCTACGGCGACGACTCAGTACAGCAGTTGGTAGGTATTCACCTAGTTGTCGAGAACGCCAGCAATCTACTCACCAAAAAGTTGGAGTGGGGGAGGCTGGCCAGCTACCTAGAACAATCCACGCGCTACATTTACTTTGATCAAAAAGATGAACGGGGCAACTTTAAGTACTTCACCCCACTAACGTTGAGTGCGCCGATCGCCAAACTATACGAGGAAACGTTGGACAAAATCTTCGATACCTACTCACAGTTGGTACACAAGTTAACTGAGCATGTCCAAAAGCATTCCGACACACCAGAAGCCGAACGAGATGGCGCTTGGCGTAGCGCCTGCCGTGCTCAAGCTTGCGATGCCGTCCGCGCGGTGCTGCCGGTTGCAACAAAATCAACCGTTGGCATTTTTGCCAGTGCCCAGGCCGCTGAGAGTTTAATCATGCATCTACAGAGTGATCCGTTCGAAGAAGCTCAAGCGGTTGGTCAACAGCTACTTGATGAAGCGCGAAAGGTTATACCCGTCTTTTTAGAGCGGGCCGATCGCCCCGACCGTGGTGGCGCCTGGGTAGCTTATCGATCCGAGACCGCGCAAATGGTAAGTGCAATTAGCGAGTCGCTCAACATTGGCTACAGCGCTGACCTAGACCCAGTCAAGCTAGTCGATGTCTGGCCTAAGAGCGAACTCGATCTACTGCCTCACATGTTGTTTGAACACACCGAGGGCAGTTTAAGCGAGATCGAGCAGGCCGTTAGCACTTGGACGTATGAGCAAAAAGTAAAGGCGTTCAGTAAATACATGGGCAAGCGACTAAACCGACGCCATCGCCCAGGTCGTGCACTCGAAATTGCCCATTACAGCTTTGAGTTAGTGTGCGACTACGGTATTTTCCGCGATTTACAACGTCACCGAATTGTTGATGCCATGCAGTGGCAGGCATTAACTCCGCGATACGGTTACGAGGTGCCGGAGCTCGTCGAGCAAGCCAACTTGGTTGATGATTTTCAATCCTGTTTCGACATGAGCATGGAGCTACACAGCAAGATGCAGGCAGCCGGCTTTGAACTAGAGGCACAATACGCAACACTACTGGGCCACAAGATGCGCTGGAAGGTTATGTATAACGCCCGCGAGGCCTTCCACTTGCACGAGCTGCGCACTGCGCCCCAGGGTCACCCTGGCTACCGTAAGCTTGTCAAAGAAATGCATGAGAAAGTCGCCGAGCACCACCCGCTATTGGCGGAGGCCATGCAATTCGTCAATCAGGACGAAGATCCCGCTTTAACGAGGTTGGCCGCTGAGCGCTATACACAATGGAAATTGCAACAATCCAAGACAAGGATGTAGAATCTGGGCATGACTGCCACCATATCTGATCGCTTCGACCTAGAACCCGGCATGTCGAATTATCAGCCACTAACGCTTGAAGATGAAGTTCGTCACGCAGTTGCTCGCAGTGTCGGCCAACCCGCAGTCATGGTGGCCGTCGACCTACGCGACACGAGCGAACCAATAATGTACATGGGGACTATCGCCCAAACACCCAGCAACGACCAGGAGCAAACTCTCAAAGTGCCCATGCAGGGTCGGGTCAGTCACTACGTCATAAAGCCTGTCACGTTCCCAACCAGCTATGGCCTGAGGACGGCTGACTGGGCCAGCGTAGAGGTCGATATGTCACTCAAACGTAAGCGCGCTTTACGGATAGATGGTGATGAGCTGTATCGCATCACCTCACCGATGCACGATTCAGTACATAACCTAAAAACTGATACCGACGGGCACCCAGTTAGTGCATACAACACCTACCGAAAAGATAGGTTACTACACGCTATTCTGATAGGCGATGCAGCCGTCCGTGCCTGGGTGTACACCAATCGATCACTCTGGAGCTACGGGCTCAGGAACATCACCACCATTGATGCAGAAAACGTTGAGCGTTTTCGGTACTTTGCCGACGCCGAGCTAAGCCTCTGGGATCGCAACCAGCAGCTTCTTGCCAAAGCTAGCTAGGCATAGGGCCAGTTTTGGGGCTGCGCACTGGACGCTTTTGCTTATGCATGTACATGCGACCGTCTGCTAGGCGGTGCAAGTCTTCAATAGTAACGTTGTTGCGCCGCAAATCTTCGACGGTAAAGTGCGCCACACCAATGCTAGCAGTCATAAAAAGGTAGCTCCCATCTGGTAGCTGCAGGTTTAACTTGCGAATAATTCGTGTATATAAGCTTTCTTGTAACTCATCGAGGTCAGCTTCGGATAGTTCACTGTTTTCGACCTCCATCAAAATCATAAACTCATCACCACCTGTTCGGGCCGCCATATCATTACTGTCAGGCCGTTGCCTGACCACCCCTTGCAAGGTATTCGCCAACACCCGCAAAGCTTCATCACCAACACCATGGCCCCAGCCATCATTAACCTCTTTGAAACGATCAAGATCGACAACAGCGACCACAGCAACCGTGTTGCCAGGCGCGCCCAAGAGCTCACGTAGCTGCCGTGTTAGAGCGTGACGATTCGGCAACCCGGTGAGCTCATCGGTAAACGCTAACTGTTCGAGCTGTTGATTGCTGCGATGCAAGTTGTGCGCATGGCTCATTGCTCGCAAAGCAACGTTTTGCACAGCATCAAGATCACTAAACAACCGATCCACATCAAAGTGGCTCAAAACATCTTCGTGAATAGTGTTGTAGTTGTTTACGTCTGGCATGCAAAAACTCCCAGCTGTGCGAGTGCACAAAACTGGGAGTTTACATAGCCCAAAAATGGGAGTGTCCCGGTTTCGCTACTAGCTCCGCGTCTTCCAAGCGACCAATTACAGAAGAGCGCATCATTGCTGACACATCGAACAGTGGCGGAATAGTACCACTGCATTCATTGTCTGTCAAGGCACCTGTTGACGCTGACCCCTGATATTGATATACTTACACGGATTTGCTGAAGACCGGAGCTGCCACCAGGCTTAATTCGCTCCCGAGGTAAACGA
>CAZTXC010000024.1:0-11041 GCA_964617855.1 uncultured Candidatus Saccharibacteria bacterium
TCCGACCTCCTTGCTTGCCTTGCGAATCCACTTTATCTGGTATATTCGCTCCTCGTGTGTGCCGTGGGAGAAGTTCAAACGGATACCATTCACACCAGCCTTGAGCATTTGCACGACTGCCTCGTACGAATTTGTTGCTGGCCCAAGCGTCGCTATCATCTTGGTGCGCTTAAAACTCTCAATACGGGTGAGTGGCACCTTTTGGGTTACATTGGTCATATATTCTAGTGTACCAAAGGATAAGCTAAATACTGAAGCTGTATTAGATACCTTCGACAAAGAGGCCGCGAGTTAATTCCTGAGGTGTAAACAGATGCGGCGGCACAAAGCCGACATCCTCTGGCCAAGTATCCTCTTGGACGTAATAACTTCGCTGAGCGGCAGCACAAGCTTGCGCCATGATACTTAACGCTCTGTCGGATAATTCGCTACAACTGCGCCAATAGCCAACCGTCATCTCAACATACTCTTTGGGTTGGCCAGCGGTGACCAGAACAAAATTATCAAAATCATCCATCCCGTCCAACCCATGTCGCTCCGAAACTAATTGAACGGCTCGATTGATTATTTGTTGGCCTAAGCGGGCGCATACAAAACCACCGAGATTGCTTTCGCGAAAGACACAGTTATCGCAAATCTCCTGAGCAGTTCGCTCCGAGACCAACTCAATTTTTGCCATACAGCCATAATACGCTGAGCCATGCATTTGCCAAGAACTTGCTATACTAACCTCAACAAATGGTGGAAAAGTCATGAAACACATTACTAGCAGGCTAAAGGCAAAATACATGCCCAGCCAAGTCTGGCGCTGGGTATTGATCAGTTTGGGAGTGATTGGCATTGTGAACCTTGGTGTTGGCGCAGCATACTACGCACGTACGTATCCCCGCAGCACCCTCGGGAAAGCCAAGGCGAGTAATGTCAGATTCTCGCGCCTGGATTCGCTATCACCTCTACCTGAAACTGTCGAAATCGCCACCAGCTACAAACAACAACGGCTTAAGCTTGTGGATGTTGGTGCGAGTGTTGATTGGCCCGCCACAACACAACTTGCCAAACAGCAACGATCTTGGCTGCCACTTATTGCGATCGCTCAAAAACACGACTACCCGGTAAAGCTGAGTTTTAACAAGCAAAAGCTAGCTGCTGCCACACAAAAAATTGCTAAGGACTTTGCCGTTGCTAGCAAGGACGCTCAAGTAGTAATAACCGGTGCTACGGTGGCGCTAACAAAGGGTAGCCCAGGCAATGAAGTAAAGCAGGCGGAACTTTCCAGCGCGCTTGGCACGCTATCAACCACATCACAAAAAATTAGTGTCCCAGTACAGGCGACTACCCCATCCTTCACCGACGCAGAGGCTCAAGCAATTGTCGCCCAATTGCAAGCTCGCCAGAAACTAGTCTTGAGTGTGGCCTACAACGGTAACACCAAAACAGCCTCCACAGCCGACATCGCTAGTTGGCATTCAGTAGACAATGAGAAGCTGGTTGTCTCGACTGCAAAGGTGCAGGCCTATGTCGCCGGATTAGGCCGCAGTTGGGGCATTCAGGTGCAAAACGCAAACCAGCTTACCGCCGAACTTACCAGCAGTTTGGAGCAGACAAAAAGCTACGCTTCAACTGCCGTGGCCGCACCCAAATATGCAAAGCAATACACCTACTGCGTTAAGTCACTGGAGGCAGGAGTGGATTATCTTCCAGGACTCAAAGCCAAACTAGCTAGTACGCTCAATGATCCACGAGGTTGGTCTCTCGAGGGAAAAGTCTTGTTTAGTGAAGTGTCCTCTGGGTGCAGCATGATCGTATGGCTGTCTGCAGCGAGTTTACTCCCAACGTTTGGCTATCCATGTGACAGCGACTGGAGCTGCACCGTGCGACCAAATGTCATTCTTAATTACGATAGGTGGCGCTTTGCAAGCGATGCCTGGAACGCCGCAGGCGGCACTTTAGACGATTACCGATCAATGGTTATTAACCACGAAGTTGGCCACTGGCTAGGGTTTGGTCATCGCTTTTGTTCTGGTGCTGGCCAACCTGCGCCCGTCATGCAACAACAGTCAATTAGCTTACAGGGCTGTACTTTTAACCCCTGGCCCACTGCAGCCGAACGTGCGACGCTCCAAGCCCAACTTGGCCTTTAGTGAAAAAATGTTCACTGCATTAGCAACGCAGCGCTGACATGCTGTGTACATGACAAGATTACTCAAAGATTTCGACCTCCCACAAAAGTATTTAGACGGTGATGGTGATCACGTGCCGCAAAAGGCCCGCGATCCAGCCGAGATTGCTCGACGACGCGCGCTACGCCCGGGTATGTTGATATACGAACAGCAGCACACCGGCCTGGCAGTTGCTAAACGAGTCCTCGAACTTGTTGACGACCAGCCCGCAGTACACTTTGCCAGCGAAACGGTCGCCGTTGCCGGCCTCACTAGTGCCTGGTATTTATTCGGCCGTGGCGCAAAAGAGCAACGCAAGCGGCTCAAGCTCGAAATGCTTGCCGCTGATGAACCAGAGTTGCGCCCAAGTGCTTATATGTTGCTTCAGAACGCACAGCATGACCTGCAGCATGCATTAGATACCAGCCAGCGACTCATGACAGCTGCAGCCTACGGCCCACGGGCGGAAACACAGCCGCGTATAGCACTGGCAAGAACTATTGGTCATACCTCGCTTACCTTGGCCTGCGTACCGATTGGTGACGCCATTGGCTACGACCTTGTTCATGCAAGTAATGCGGATCTCCAATTTATGGCGCGTGCTCGTGGGCTGCACGTGCTCCAGCAAGGTCGACTACTTGGCAAGCAGCTACGAACTGCGCCATCTATGGCTGGTTTTGCTGATACCGACAGCGACTTGTCAGTCTATTGGCGCCGATCGGCACCAGACGGGGCGGTTGACGCCTTAGTGCAGGCCAGCGAAGAGCTGGGCGTCGCCTAAACTACAACTCCAGGATAGCTTCGGCAAAGAATGGATCGCCGCCAGCGAGTTTCTGCGTCAGTAGTTTCATATTCGGCAACATTTCCTCAGCCGCAAAGTCTGGGTCGGTTTGCCAAAAGTAGTCAGCATGTTGGTCATCAACTACCAGATCCCCGCGAGCGTTACTGCATTGTAAAAGCGTGAATGCCGTAAAACTCTCCAGGTCATCACCTTCGTTGACCGTTATAAAACCTGAGCCTTTAACCTTAAAGTCGCCGACGAGACTCGTCTTTTCTTGCAGAGTGCGCTTGGCCGTTTCGGTGACCTGTTGGCCGGCGATGGGGTCTACATGCATAAAACCAACCCTTCCTCGTAGTGGATGGTTATTCCTCCGGTACAGCAACCAGGCACCGTCGTCATCGGAACGCACTGCCAAAAGCAACACAGCCCGAGCTTGCGAGGCAAAACCCAAGCGGCTGTCCAACACATGCACGCCAAGCTTTCGACCATTCGGCGTTAATTGGTACGTGCCATCATCGTTTTTTTGGACCAATTTGGCAGCCACTACTTTTTTGAGGTGATATGTAAAGAGTTTGTTTTCTAATTCGTCAGGTTTAAGCTCGCTAAACCGCAAGTTGTTGGCAAGTGCTAGCTTATAAACGATGGCTCGTTGGAGGTAATGGTCAAGCATTCAGGACGATATTCATATGTTTGTCTAGTCCTCGATATGGACTGCTCGTTTTGGTTTGGTCTTCTTCCAAATAAGCGATACAAAGATACCTCCAAATAAGAAGATCGCTAGTACTGACAAACTGATCGCGATTGGCACATGCAAGCCAAGCGGCGCGGCAATCATCTTAAAGCTAATCCAGGCCAACATCCCTGACAATGCCCAGCTCAGCGCCCAGAAACGGCTGGCTACAGCTTCATACACAAAGTAGAGAGCACGCAACCCAAGCAGGGCAAAAACGTTGCTACTGTAGGCCACAAAACGGTCTGGGCTAACAGCCAGCACTGCAGGCACACTATCAACCGCAAAGACGACATCAGTTAGCTCAATCAGAATTATAATACCCGCCATGAGCGTGAGCATTCGTTTGCCGTTAACTTTGGTGGTCAACTTATGTCCGTCGAAGCCATGGTGGATAGGCAGCACACGAGTGATGATTTTCCACATCCGTTTGTCGGTGACTTCAAGCTCATGTTCAATCTCTTCACCGCCCCGCGCTTCTTTGAGTGCTTTCCAGGCCGCTCGTAGCAGTACCAGGCCAAAAATGATACTAACCCATTCAAAACGCTTAAGCAGTTCTAGCCCAGCGACAATGAATATTAATCGGAAGATAATAGCGCCGGCAATACCATAATTAAGCATTCGACGCTCTAAACCACCCTTAACTTTAAAGCTCGTGAATATCAGCCCAATTACAAAGAGGTTATCAAGGCTGAGGGCTTTTTCGATGGCCCAAGCTGCCAAGTACTCGCCTGCGGCCTGACTGCCAATAAACTTGTAAACAGGAATGGTAAACAGTAAGGCCAGTGCAATATAAAACATTGACCAACGAGCGGCTTCGGAAATACCTATAACGTGATCTCGTTTGGTGTGATGGGCCTCGATGAGGGCATAGCCAATCAATGCGGCCGCCACCAACGCATACATAACACCTGGCACATGGTAACTGTGCACTCTTGAAACCGGATCAGCTGATGCTAACAGCGTAAGGGATACGAACATTGCCATTATTTAAGCACATCGCCAGCACATTGTGCACCTGCAGGTTATACTTATGCTTATGTGGTTTACTTACGCGTGCATAGCGTTAGTGTTGCTGGCAGCTCGCCGCACAACCGAAAAACGCGTTGCTAGCAACATTAGCAGTTCCGCCCTAGCCTGGCTTCAGCAAGCCATGGCCATACCGTTTATTGTCGCCACTTTATTCTTTGCCCCTTTCTTTTGGCCCAACCAACTACCGCTCGAGTTTTGGCGATACATGGCAATCTACGTGGTCTGCGCTAGCATCGACTTGTACTGCTACTTTAAAGCACTCAGCTTGGCAGATGTCAGTTACGTAGCGCCGTTGATGTCGCTTGTGGCGGTCGCCAATATTACCGGTGCATACTTTGTGCTCGGCCAAAAACCATCGTGGCATGGCGCTGTCGGTGCAGCTCTCCTCATTACTGGCGCGTACATCGTAAACCGCTCAAAGCGCATTAATGGCAAACACACTCGAGGCAATGCACTGGCCTTAGTGTACGTACTCATCCTTGTGGCAACTCGGGGCTATTATGCCAACATCGAGGTCTTCATGCTCCGTATGAGCAACCCTACAACTTTTAACTTTTACTCTTCTATCCTTGTCATTCCTTTAATATTAGGTATTTCCACGTTAGCTATTAGAAGACGTAAGAAAATTTACAAAGACTACTGGCCAAAGCTACGATCTGGTGTGCGAAGCCATGTATGGCCACTGGTTTTTATTGGCGTAACCTACACCATCAACTTGCTGTGCACCTACCAAGCAAAACTGCTAAGCCCGAATGCCGGCTACGTTGGAGCTATCAAAAGTGCCTCGGTCTTGCCGGTCGTTCTTATTGGTGTGTTCTTTTTGGGCGAGAAAACCAGCCGCGCACTTTGGGCAGGTATTGGATTCATTTTGAGCGGGTTGGTGTTTTTGGCGATGAATTAACTGAACTTCACCATAAACCCCGCATCCACTGAGATTATTGCTCGTCGTTACCGTTGACACAGACCTTGCAGCTGATATATTGACAGCATGACTCAAGCATCTACCGTTTTTGCATCGTATTACTACCGCGCTTCGCTAGGCGGTCTTGCTTGCTATTGATGTAACTGTTCAAAACAACACACAAACCGCCAACAGGCGGTTTTTTTAATGTAACTAAGGAAAAACACACTATGGACTTCAAAGATTCAACACACCACCAAACAGCATCCGTGAGACGGCAGGAGATAATAGGTCTAGCAGCAGGCATTGACGCTGAACCAGCGACAATAGACTACACCGAACAAGAGCATGCTGTGTGGCGGATAGTCAGTCAGACCCTTGATCCGCTATGGGAGCAGCACGCCGCCAAACAAGTACTGGCCGCCAGCGACCAACTGGCATTACCACAGGACCGCGTACCACAACTAACTGAAGTTTCGGACCGATTACAGTCACTGTCCGGCTTTGTGTTTCGTGCTGCCGGCGGCTTGGTGGATAAAGAAGACTTCTTTGGGGCGCTTGCCGACGAAACGTTTCTTTCAACGCAGTACGTCCGCGACTCAGGCAGCCCACTGTACACAGAGGAGCCAGATGTCATTCACGAGGTGATCGGGCACGCAACCATGTTGGCAGATCCAGACTTGGCCGAGCTGCACCGTCTAGCAGGAAGGGCTTTGAAAAAAGTGACTACGGAGCGTGCGAAGCAGTTCGTAGCCGATGTGTGGTGGTTTTCGGGTGAGTTTGGTGTCGTAATAGAAAATAACGAGTTGCGAGCGCTTGGCGCAGGCCTGCTATCTTCGGCTGGGGAATTGAGTCACTTCGCACATGGTGCGGAGATTCGGCCACTAGATATTGTCGACATGGGCCAAACCGGCTACCGAATAGATACTTTCCAAAAAATACTTTTCGCTGGTACGTCGGTTGCCCATGTTCTTGACGTAGTCGGCGGGTTCTTTGCGGAGGTGGATGATAATCAGTTTGCTGGTGACCCCTAGGAGAGTCGAACTCCTCTTGCCAGGATGAAAACCTGGTGTCCTAACCGATAGACGAAGGGGCCATGTGATCGGTAAAACGTAGCGATTGTAGCAAATAACAGAGGTGTTTGCCAGTCTTTAGGCTTTTACAACTGGCAGCGAGGCCACCGAGCGCAAATTAAGCCGACTGGACCGCTTGCGAACACTGGTCCACCGAGCGCCATCTACCCCCTGGGCGGCGAACCTAATGGTACCAGGGCCATCTGTACGGTTTATACGATCGATGTCTCGCAACAGTTGCTCGCGCGCTGGTTGAGCCTCTGGGTCGACAGGATCGGTCCAGGACTGCTGAGCAGCCACTTTTGGAACGATGTGATGCGCCACTACCCCGGCTCGCTTGTAGGCAAAATCCTTATCGTACATGGTAGTTAAGGCTAACAGCGCATGGTGAATAATCACGCCCGTATCGGATGTTGGGTATGGCAGCTTGACTGTTTCGGCGTTGCTGGTACGATGCTGCTCTTCGGCAAACCTGCTACTTTGCATAAACACCGTTAATTCTTTTGCCAGGCTGTTCTCACGACGCAGCTTAGATGCAACAACTGCCGCAAAGTTAGCAATGGCAGTTTCGAGCTCATGATAATCCCGAATGTTGTGACCAAACGAGCGGGTGCGAGCAATCGATTGCTGCATCTCATCCGATTGGTCCAACCCCCAACAACTCAAGCCATTCAATTCACGAACCATCATCTGGCCACGAATGGTCAGGGTTTGTTTGGCCCACTTCTCTGGCTGCCTAGCTAGATCGGCTGCAGTTCGCATGCCCATCGCTCGTAACTTTGGGAGCGTTCGCCAACCGACTCCCCAAACGTCACCCAGCGGCAGTTCATCCAATAGGGCCAACCGCGCATCATCATCTAGCCCAATAAAGTTTTCAACGCCCTCTCCATGCTTCGCCATTTGCACAGCTGCTTTGGCGAGGGTTTTTGAGGGGCCAAGGCCAACTGACACCGGTATCCCCGTCCACTGTTCGACAGTCTGTTTTAGGTTACGACCCCATTCTTCATAGTCGTCAATGGGTAAATGATCTAGGCCCAAAAAGGACTCATCTACAGAATAGACTTCGATGTCCGGACTAAATTGCTTGAGCACCTCAGCCACTCGCCAACTCATATTGCCATATAAATTAAAGTTGGCCGAGAACACCGTAGCCTTATGTGCATCGAGGATGGGTTTTACCTTAAAATACGGCGCGGCCATCGGCACGCCGAGCGCTTTTACTTCATTCGACCTGGATACGGCACAGCCATCGTTATTACTCAGCACTACCACCGGCTTACCCACGAGATCAGGTCGAAACACGCGTTCACAGCTGACGAAAAAGTTATTGCAGTCTACGATTGCAAATAGCGCCATATCTACAGTGCTTTCATGGCATCAAAACTAGGCACCAGCATAACTGGCACTTCAAGATCAGCCACATGTTTTTCTGGATCGCCCTCGCAAAGTGTCGGCAAGAAGACCAGGTGCTTGCCAACCAAAGCTTGATTGCGGTGCAAGCCAGGTACAACTTCGGGCAACGTTCGTCCACCAGCGTGCTCTTGATAAATAGCGTCATAGACGTCGTAATTTTCAACCGATCCAAGAAATGTATAGGGCTTCCCCTGTGTGTCAGCAAATTCAATGAAGGGTGTTCCACATAATACCTGCGCACCTACATAACGAAAATACAGCCAACTGTCGATAAACTCACCATGGAAGCCGAGCTGTCGGTCTTTGAAGATGCGTTCATTGCGCAGTATGCGCTGCATGATATCTGTAACTGGCCTCCCTGGGCCACCGCTAACCGACTGTTCACCATCGAAACTATGAGCCATGACTACTCCTTGTAAACCCATGGATGCAGTGGGTCACCACACCCCAAATTGCCGCTTCTTGCGTCTGCTCAAGGTCGATTGGAGCGTAATTGGGGTTAGCGGCCACCAAGCGCGGCGGCTTACCAGCCAAGCGCTCGAGGTATTTAAGTGTGAAGTCGCCATCGAGCACGGCCACCACAATGTCACGGTGCTTAGCTTGCAAGCTTCGGTCGACAATAACAATGTCATCGGCATATACCCCCGCCCCTTCCATGCTGTCACCCTCTACTCTTAGAGCAAAGGTAGCTGCCGGGTGTTTAATTATCAAGCTGTTGAAGTCGATCATCTGATCGACCGGGTCTTCTGCTGGGTTAGGGAAGCCAGCTCGAATAGGGCTAAGCATCAATGGTATCAGTGGCTTGTCACTTGTTTGGGCCATGTGTCTATTGTCGCACACCGCAGCAAGTTGTGCTGTTTTCATCCTCACCAAAATGCATGAGATTCGTGCACTTTGGTGAGGGACAGAGCATACCAGTGAAGGTAGAGCGTTCGGCCCCTCGTATTCAGTTGTGACGTAGCCGAGGTTGACTACTTGGAGGGCTTGTTGGGGTTGGGGTCGATGCCGGGATCGTTCTGGCAGGCGCCAGCGCTCACCCAGGCACGACTCCACTTGCCGAACTGGTTCGGGATGACCCCCATGTCCTCCAGGGAGTAGGGCGTCTCGATGGTGCCGACGTTATCGGTGGCCTTCGGCAAGTCCTCGGTGAAGCCACCGTAGACATGGATCCCGTTGGTACCGAAGTTGCGGGCGTGCACACCGACCTTGCCGACTATGACGGTGGTTCCGTCGTAGCGCCCGTGCATGCAGACCATCTGACCGTTGTACAGCTCCGCCGCAGTGAGAGCGTCGGGGTGCTGCGGGTGACGGTTGGTCAGCGGAGCGCCGAGTCGGTCCAGGGGCAGCAGGATGGTATCCATGATGCCGAACTCCGACACGTCCACCGGGTTGAGGGTCCAGACGTCCGACGGCGAACCGTCGAAGTACCAGCCCCAGTAGCCGGACACACAGTCGTAGTAGAACTCCGACCCGTCGTCCGAGCGTCGCTCGTCGAACCGGTCGAGGCCCAGTGCATGGAATGCATCGACCTTGGCGCAGTCCACATCCGGCATGGCCTTGAGAAGGTCACCGGCTTCGATGGCCTGATCGACCAGCCCCTTCGGGATGGTGTGCGTCGGGCTCTTGCTCGGCACGATGCGCTCCACCTGCGGCGGCGGCACGTCGGCCTTCTCGATGTCGAGCCGGTCGATGTCCTCGCCCAGGTCCTTGACGGACTGCTCCAGGGCGTCGAGGCGGCGGTCGAGCTGTGCGTTGTTGTCACTGGTGCTGCAGCCGGGCAGTAGGTTGAACCCGAGCCCGATGATGATCGGCAGCACCGTGAACACCAGCACACGCTGGCCGAAGCTCATACGCTTGTACATCTCGTTGAATTTCACTTGTGAACCTCCCGGTTCGGTTGTCTGTTGTTGCAGAATTGGTGGATAAGGACCTATCAACGACCATACTTGATCGCCACTAGGTCCCTATCCGGTGAACCGGAGGTATTGTATGTATGCTCTGTCAAAATACGTTGGAATATCCAACGTGAGTGATTATACCATAAGAGGAATGATTTGTAAAGTGTTAGTTGTTCTGATTACCCCTGTTAATCAAAACAACCCAGGTTTCCCCGGGTTGTTTTGCCACATAAAGCTCCCAATTTTTGATTGGCTCGCATTGAGCTTTTGATGTTTTTGTTTTGTGCGGCTTCAGCTGCCTGAAGCAATAAAACGATTATACATCGAGATCATCGAGATCTTCAAGCTCAGCCAGCGTATTACTTACAACGTCGCTGACGTCATCTGGGTCCGCAACAGGGGTAGATTCTTCCACAGGTGCCTCCTGGGGAATTTCCTGAGCATCGTTTGCGGCCACCTCTGTTGGCGCCTCTGTTGGCGCATCGGCAACTACCTCTTGAACTGCTCCAAGTGCATCTTCTGCCACAGCTGCTGCTTCGTCACCACCTTCGGGAGCCGCTGGCGCAGGTGTGGTCTCTGGACGATTGAGGTCTACAATCTTAAGATTGTACCGGGCATCGTTCTTTGTCCCCAGAGCTCGTAACAGAGTACGGAGCGATTGGGCCGTCGTGCCTCGCTTGCCGATTACTCGACCAAGATCATCAGGTGCTACGGTGAGCGTCAGCAAAACACCCTTCTCGTCAACGGTGCGATCAATCTTAACAGCGTCGGGGTCTCCAACAATTGACTTGATGATGTACTCGATAAATTGCTGATCTATGGTCATACCTACTCCTTTGGTCTTACTGTATGGCTTTATTGTACGGCTAAATTCGTGCCTTGGCTACACTGTTGCTGCGAGGGCGAGGTAATCCCGGATATAACGCCCGTGATCATCGTGCAGCTTGTCTAAGTCGAGGCCATTCACGGCTCGCCACTTGACCGTACCTGGTAGCATGTCATCTGATCCAACAGGGGTAGTATCGCTTACACCTACCACATCGGCGTCGATGTG
>CAZTXC010000024.1:11051-11273 GCA_964617855.1 uncultured Candidatus Saccharibacteria bacterium
ATCCACGCGTGATCAGTCATACGAATAGATTTTTGCACAAGATATCGCCCCACTAACAGATAGGCAGGATCAACACTCCGTAAATCAATTTTAGTTTCTTCCCACAACTCACGCAAAGCGGCTTGAATAGCTATCTCACCAATGTTTAAAAAGCCGCCGGGCAAAGCCAATTTTCCGTTATCGCTACGCCGACCGATAACTATTTCTAACCCTTCTGAACCC
>CAZTXC010000025.1:0-11020 GCA_964617855.1 uncultured Candidatus Saccharibacteria bacterium
CGTTTTATTACTCTCAGATTACCAGATAGTGACCCCTGTGGCAACCCTTTGGTAAATGCTACGTGCTGTATACTTGCCAGGCATGGAAAAAGCAGAACCAAATATACACGTCAGCATCATAGGCGGTGGGACAGGTAGTTTTACCATACTTCAAGAACTAAAAAACCATACTGCCAACATTTCTGCCCTTGTGAACATGAGTGATGATGGTGGCTCAACTGGCCAGTTGCGGGACGAGCTTGGTGTGCTACCCCCGGGGGATGTTCGTCAATGCCTCGTCGCCCTAAGTAACGTCCCTGAAGTACGAGACCTTTTCGACTACCGTTTTGGTGAGGGGTTTATGAAGGGACACTCCCTCGGCAACCTAATCTTAACTGGGCTCGAGTTACAGTACGACGATTTTGAACGTGCTGTAGGTTTAGCCAGTCGGTTACTGCAGATTACTGGCGAAGTAATCCCTGTTACTCTTCAAAAGCACGACCTGGTTATGGACGATGCAGACGAAGTTATCCGAGGGGAATATACGATTGGCCACCGTCGCATAACCAGCCGAGACGCAACTGTTCGTCTTGACCCCGAAGTGAGCCTGCACCCTCGAGCGTATCAGGCCATCGTCGAAGCTGACTTACTCGTTGTTGCCCCGGGAAATTTATACGGATCTTTACTCCCAGCACTTAGCCCAGTTGGCATCCGACAGGCTTTTGCAGAATCGACTGCTGTTAAGATTGCTGTGGCAAATTTAGTTACCAAGCCAGGTCAAACTGATGGTTGGCACGTCGCAGATTATGTCGCAACACTAGAAGGCTACGTTGGCGAGGACCAGTTTGACGCTGTTCTGTACAACAACGAGCCCCCCGCCCCCGAACTACTTGAACGCTACGCTGAGGATGGAGAGTTCCCCGTAAGTCATGACTCGACTGGCTTCGAGCGTGTTCGTGCTCGAGCTATTGGTGACAATCTCATCGCCAATGAACCCTTTCCTAAAAAACACAACGACACCCTTATTCCTCGTACACTCATACGACATAATCCCGCCGCCGTCTGTCGCGCACTTATGGATTTGTATGTTGAACTCAAACAGGGGTTTGACGATGACGCCCCTGTTACGGTATAATCACCCAGTTATGAAACAAGGTCTACATCCATCCAACTACCAACTGGTCATCTTCGAAGACACCAGCAATGGTTTTAAGTTCCTGACTCGCTCTACTGCCACCTCTGAGGAAACAGCTAAGTGGGAAGACGGCAACGAATATCCATTGATCCATGTCCACATCTCGAGTGAGTCGCACCCGTTCTATACAGGTCAGGAGAAACTCGTCGATATCGAAGGTCGTGTTGATCGCTTCAAGGCCCGTCAAGATGCTGCCAAAAAACATGCAGATCGGCTTAAGAACGCCGCAGTTAAAAAGGCAAGCAAGGCCGAGGAAACCTCAGCTCCAGACGTTCAAAAACTCGGCGCCAAGCCAGTTAAAGCTACCAAGTAGCTACAACAACACCAACCCCCTAGCTATTCTTAGGGGGTTATCTTATTTATGGAATTAACGTAGGATACTAACATGCAACTACCCGAGAACAAGATAGCTGAACTGCACGAGGAGTTCAGGCAGGTACAGGCAAAGCTTGCTGAACCAGACGCGTTCTCACAACCCAACTTCGCCGACCTTTCTCGACGTTCGAGTTGGCTTCAACACACTCTCGAACTAGTTAACACCCGATCCGATACATTCCAACAAATCACCGAAGCCGACAAACTAAGCACGGATGAAGATGAGGAGTTACGGCAAATTGCCATCAATGAAAAGCAGGATCTAGAAAGTCGGCTGGCTGGTATTGAAGCGGAATTGGCGGAACGGTTAATGCCGCGCGATCCAAATGACGATCGCAACGCCATACTAGAAATTCGGGCCGGGGCTGGTGGCGACGAAGCCTCCCTGTTTGCAGGTGACTTATACCGTATGTATCAGCGTTATGCTGAGACCAAGGGGTTTAAGACAGAACTAGTCAGTGAAAGCCCCTCCGAAGTTGGTGGCTATAAAGAAATTGTTTTCAGCATATCCGGCAACGAGGCCTATCGCCACCTTCGCTTTGAGTCGGGCGTACACCGCGTACAACGCATACCTTCAACCGAGAGTAGCGGCCGCATCCACACCTCAACCGTCACGGTAGCCGTGCTCCCCGAAGCTGAAGAGACAGATATTCAAATCAATCCCGCTGACCTTAGAATCGACGTCTACCGAGCTAGTGGTCACGGCGGACAATCCGTCAACACGACCGACTCGGCTGTCCGCATCACACACATTCCGTCAGGGCTAGTAGTAACTTGCCAAGATGAGAAGTCCCAAATAAAGAACAAGGAGAAAGCCATGGGTGTTCTGCGAGCCCGACTTTTGCAAAACAAAATCGAGCAAGAACAATCCGAACTGGCTTCACATCGCCGGACCTTAATCGGATCAGGTGATCGTTCCGAAAAAATCCGTACCTATAACTTTCCGCAAGACCGTATTACCGACCATCGTATCGGCTACTCTCGTAGTAATCTGCCCGGTGCCCTGGATGGTAACATCGATGACATAACTTCAGCACTCATTCAGTATGCCAACCAAGTCGACGACTAAGCAGACCGTTGCAGAATGGCTCAGTACGGCCACACAGATCTTAACATTGAGTGGCATCGAATCACCTCGACTAGATTGTCTGCTCATGCTCGAAGATGTCCTAGGCAAAGACCGCTCATCAATACTCGCCCACACTGAATACCATCTGACGGCCACCGAGCACCACGACCTCGAAGCGATGCTTGATAGTCGATCGACTCATACACCAATGGCCTATATATTAGGCAAAGCGGAATTCTATGGTCGCGTGTTTCTTGTTAATCAGCATGTTTTAGTTCCCCGCCCTGAAACTGAGTCAATGATCGAAACGCTACTTACTCTGATTGACAAGCCGGTAGATTCAATTGCTGATGTTGGGACTGGTAGTGGAGCCATCGGTATCACGGCTAGTCTTGAGTTGGACTGCAAAATAACCCACTTGCTAGATGTGTCTCCGGCGGCATTGGATGTGGCACGCAAGAATGTTAAAAGACTTGGCGCCCAAGCAACCTGCATTCAGACGAATCTACTGGATAATCAACTTCAGTCCTACGATGTGATACTGGCCAACCTGCCATATGTTCCAAGCGGACACGCTATTAATAAAGCAGCTAGCTTTGAGCCAGGGTTGGCAATTTTTGGAGGCAATGACGGCCTAGACTTATACCGCGAACTATTTGCCCAGATAGCCAAGTCAACCCCCAAAACAAGGCTAGTACTAACCGAAAGCTTGCTATTTCAACACGAACAAATGACGGCTATAGCCAACGAACATGGGTTTAGCCTTGTCAAAACTCAAGGGCTTTGTCAGGCCTGGCAGCCTAGGAGCTTGGCGCAGCAACCAATGTAGCTGTGACTGTTTTTGGCTTTCCTTCTCGTAGATACGTTACCTTAATCTGATCCCCTACACGTTTACGGGCCAAAATATTAGTCAGCTGATTAGACTGTGTTACCTCGGTGTCATCAATCTTTGTGATAATATCACCCTCCTGTAAACCAGCCTTGTCTGCTGGGCTATCAGCTATAACGCCTGCTTGGGTGTCGGACCCATTAATGTACGCCCCTTCATTAACGGGCAGCTTAAGCTCCTCTGCTACCTGCTTATTAAGTGTCGTAAAGCGAACGCCGAGATAAGGCCTCTCAAACTTACCAGTAGCCGACACTGTTTCGAGGCCGGGCTTTATATCATTAACTGGGATGGCAAAACCTATGTTCTGAGCATCACCAGCAAGTGCAGTATTCATACCTATTACCTCACCACTAATGTTGACCAGTGGGCCACCTGAGTTTCCCTGATTTATTGCAGCATCAGTTTGAATGAGATTTTGCAGCTGCTCCGCCTCCTCACCATCCCCGCTGCCCGCAGATACAGGTCGACCTTTGGCCGAAATAATACCCGCCGTGACGCTGTTGCTAAATTCACCTAACGCGTTTCCGATAGCCACTACCTTATCGCCAACTCGGAGCTTATCTGAGTCGCCTAGCCTAGCGGCTTTTAAGTTTTTGCCGCCATTGATTTTGAGATAGGCAATGTCATTCAAGGGGTCTCGCCCAACAATACTAACGTCTGAATACTCTTGCCCATCAGAGGTAGTAATAGTAATTTTAGTTGCATTGGCCGTAACGACATGCTTATTGGTCAGTACCAAACCATCGTCTTTTACGATAATGCCCGTACCGGCACTCTCACTCCGGGCCGCTTGGCCAAAGGCTGTCGTAGACGTAGCGTTCACTACTATAGATACAACACTTGGGCTAACCTGCTCGGCGACGTCGGCAATTACCTCCCCTTCACTACTCACAATTCGCTGGTTGGCCTGTGAGTTTGTGGTGTCGGGCAGGCCACCACCCCTAACTTCGCCAGCCAACCAACCACCACCGAACCCTCCAAGCGTACAAAAAAAGATGGCACTGACAACGAGCCAATGACGTTTATCTTGTTTCTGTGTAGCTACTGCTGGTTTTGGTGGTACCGGTAATTCTGGTGGCACGACTGCGCGACTCCTTCTTATCTTGCTAGATTAAAAAAGACGAAACAACCCTAGTAGAGCGATCTTCGCCAGTTCGATAACAATACAACCACAAGAAGTATAGCACAGGTAAATATGATCATCGATCGAATATCTTTGCGGGACAAACTATCGGTATGCGTCTTGGCATACAGCCGCATACAAATATAGCCAAAGATCGCTGATAGAAGCGCGAGCGAAGAAACATATCGCACGTAAAATAGTATCCAGTGATTAAGTAGCCAAGCCAGTTCGGCTATAAACAGCGCCCAAGTAAAACTGACTGCAGACAGATATCGATCCTCATAGTTGCTCAAGAAATGACGACTACACGCCAAGGCAATGCCAAAGGCAAGTAGAACAACGGCAAACTCTGGCCAAACCTGGCCACCCCTGTTAGCAACGTAGTCTTGTAGCGCAACTATACCCAGTGTCTGGGCTACCAATGCTTGCGTGCTCACCCAAATACTCTCACTGCGCGGCTTGAGCAGCAAAAGCCAGGAAGCAAAAGCAGCCGTCATAAGTAATTGCACGCTCAGCTTCGTTGTACTATGAATGAGAATTACAAAACTTATGCCTACGATGGTATCAACGCTATTGCTCCTTACATTCGCCAGCCAATATCGTGGCTGCACTGCGATCACTCGCCACTTTGCCAGCAAAACCAGTGCTACCGCTAAGTACGGCAGTTTAGCGCGAATAAGCAGCAAAACCCCTATTGGCAGAATAATATTTAGGACAGCGTGCACATAGGCTGCTCGACGGGAACGAGTGCGCGACTTGTTACTGAGAAACTGCATTACTTCCTAAGGTTATCACGAAATCAACCGTTTGGGACGATGCGCCAGAACTAGACGCACTTTGAGCAACCACTTTCAATCGATTCTCCAGGTACTTTTTAGTGTAAGGAGCTTTGCCCTTAGAAATCTCTTCGATTTTGGTGGCACTACTAATGACGGGTGCCTCGCTTGTTGTAACGATATTGTATCCATACTGCTTGAGCTCATCTATCTTGGATTTACCCAAACTTGCTGAGCCGGTTGCATCAATAACGCTAATTCGAGCCTTCTCCTTTTTGATAAAACCGTCCACCAATGAGCTACGCAGGAAGGCCTGAATTTGGCTGTAGTTGCCCACACCTGCAATAGGAACAACAACCGAAGCACCATTCATGCTCGCACTCTTAACTAGCACCTGCGGAGGATCCGCCAATCCGATTGAAGTAATCTTGTTTGAATTCACACCCTTTACTAGTTCGTACAGGCGTTTAAGGTCAGCAACGCCGAGGTTCGTTTGGACGTGCTCACCAGCTGTACCTATAAGTTGTGTCATTTTGAGAGGATTGCTAAACGTTCCAAGGCTAAAGACCTTATCCTTTAGGGCAACCATCACCTGTCGCTGGCGCTGTGTTCTATCAAAGTCACCACGAGCACTACCATAGCGGCTACGCGCATACAGCAATGCCTTATGGCCATCCATGTGCTGCTCACCAACATCTGCGATGAGCGGGTTATTCTTGTTCTCCCACGCGATATTCGTATCATACACACGCTCGGAGACTGCTACGTTCACCCCACCGACTGTGGTTATGGCATCCTTAAAACCTGTAAAGTCAACCAACGCATAATAGTGAATCGGCATATCCAGCGTACTGCTCACCACCTCCTGAAGACTCTTCATCCCTTCACCCAAGTCGCCCGCATTTCGGTCCATACTATTGGGCAAGACTGCGTTTATTTTCGAAGACCCAACATTCTTAATGGTTACCCACAAATCACGAGGTACGCTCACTAGGGCAACCTCTTTCGAAAACGGATCAAGGCTCGCGACCAACAGTGTATCGGTAAGGTACGGTCCGCTGTGGCCTTCTCCCCCAACTCCTGTCAGCAATATATTCACACGCCCATCACCCTCACCCTTGAGCTTCGTCACATCAACTTCTTTTTGCAGAGCCACCGCTTCTTTGTTGTTGCCCTTGAAGATTTTCCGAGAGGCTCGATATACGCTGTAGCCCATGGCCCCACCAGCCACAAACAGTACCATAACCGCGGCGAGTGCTGCCTTCTTGAGTTTACCTCTGCGCTGGCTACGGGGGTTGAGACTAGTTCGTCTTTTTTGCCGCTTCGGCTCATCATGCGTTTCATCGGAGAAGTCGAAGTTAAAGGCTGGTGCCGCTGCCACAGGTGCTTTGGTTTTTATCCTTGGTGTGGCTTCTAGGCCGGCTCCGCTACTCGGCTTCAGGCCAAGGCCTGACTTCGATTTACCTTGGCTAAACGGGTCGAGCCCTGGACGCTGCGGTCCTGTGCTGACACGATCCTTTCGAACAATACCTTCAATATTCCGTCTGTGGTTGCGTGATGGTGACATACGTTGATCCAGTATAGCCGACTTTGGCGTAAGCGGTAAAGTTGGCGCTTCCCCACCCAATCCAGCTATAATGCTTTGTATGCCTACACCAAATGTCCAACAAGATGCCGATATTCTCAACTACCGTGTGCTTAGCGAAGCAGCCCGGAATAACGAGCAACTTAGCCCCGAGCAGCAGCAACAACTATCAGACTTGGCAACTAAACTCAACCTCCCAAACCCGCTAGCCACACAGCCACAGCCCTCCGAGCCCGAGGAGTCGGAATTCATGAAAGAGGCAAAACAGCACTATTTAGAAGATACTGAAAAATCCAAACGCAGCGGGTTTATTTCTACACTCATTAACATCGCAGAGGTGCTGGGAGGCGCAGTCATACTGGCAATCATCATCAATCAATTCATCTTTCAGCCTTATCAGGTAGTGGGTATCAGCATGGTGCCAACCCTGCAAGATGGTGACCGCTTAATCGTATCTAAGATTCCTTCAACATGGTCAAAGATTACCCGCCATAAATACGTACCCCATCGCTACGATATTGTCGTATTAAAGGACACGCTTTCTGAGCGATTCGCTGGCTCCGAGGGTGATATCCAGTTAGTTAAGCGAGTGATCGGGCTGCCTGGCGATAAAGTCGTAATCAAGGATGGCAAGGTTACTATCTACAATAGTGATGAACCTGACGGCATCAACCCCGATGAGAATCTAGTGACCAAAAATGTAAAAACGTACCCAGACAAGACCGTAGAAGTAAAGGCCGGGCAAATATTCGTGTGTGGCGATAACCGTCCAAATTCGCTCGACTCGCGGAGCGATCAAATTGGTCCAGTGCCTGTTGAGCACGTCGTCGGCCACGTCACCATGCGCATTCTGCCGGTCAACAAGGCGAAGGTACTTTAGCCATTTAGTAGCTGCTGCGTTAGTTCAGCTAGATCCTCATCATTTTTATAGGTTATAACAAGGCGCCCACCACGAGCCATGCGCTGCAGGGAAACTTGGCGGTTCAGTTGTTGGCTTAAACGCTTGGTCTCACGCGTCGTCACACTACTACCTTTGAGAGCCTGTTTTTTATCTTTCGCTCCGCCCTTATAGGCTACAACGAATGCCTCACTCTTACGTACCGACCAATCATGCTTGAGTATATAATCTAGCAACTCTGCTTGCTTTTCTGGTGAACTTTTTAATGCCAAAATGGCGCGCGCATGGCCCTCGCTAATAGCATTCTCACTAAGCGCCACCTTGGCAGGTTCCGGCAGTTGCATTAAGCGAACAATATTGGCAACAGTTGTCGCAGCTTTGCCAATTCGCTTGCCTACCGTGCCATAGTCGAGATTATAGTCGTAGTGCAGGCGGTGCAGTGCTGCCGCCAGCTCTAGGGGGCGCAGGTCCTCGCGTTGCACATTCTCGATGAGTGCCAGTTCCGCACGCTTTATTTCGCTGGCAGTAATGACAATAGCCGGCACGGTTGGCAAACTGAGTTTTGTGGCAGCCCTCCAGCGACGTTCGCCGGCAATTATTTGGTACTTAGTACCATCTTTACGTACTAATAACGGCTGAAGGATACCATGCTCACTAATTGAGCTGGCCAGGGAGTCTAACTCTTGTTCATCAAAAAAACGTCGAGGCTGGTCAGGGTTAGCTTGCAAGTCATTGAGCGGTATTTCTTCTACTCGCTGCTTCACGTCCCGTTGTGATAACTGACTGACTTCTAAATCAGATGGGATCAGGCTATCAAGCCCTCTACCCAAACCTTTAAGTTGTTTTGACACGGCTAAGTACCTCCTTTGCCAAAGCCTTATAGCTTCGCGCCCCCCGACTCCAACGTTCAAATTCCGAAATTGGCTTCCCGTGGCTCGGGGCCTCGGCTAGGCGCACATTTCTTGGGATCACCGTTGTAAAAACCTTGTCAGTGAAGTGCGTTTTTAGCTGTTCGTACACTTGATTACTCAAACTTGTTCGACTATCAAACATCGTCACTAACACGCCCAACAATCGGAGGTTAGGATTTAGGCCAGACCTGATCCGACGAAGTGTCTCAAGTAACTGCCCTAGGCCCTCAAGCGCGTAGAACTCCGCCTGTACCGGGATGATCACAAAGTCGGCGGCCACCAGGCCGTTAAGGGTTAGTAGGCTGAGGCTCGGCGGGCAGTCGATGATAATAATATCTGCCTTACTCTTCTCAAGTGCCTTCTTAAGCACTGTTTCGCGGTGCGGGTGGTTAACCAAATCAACTTCGACTGCGGCTAAGTCGCTGGTGGTAGGTAAAAGTGTCAGCCTAGGCACTAGAGTATCGATTGTCGCTTCCGCCAAGCTCACCTCACCACTCAAAACATTTCCGGTAGTTCTCTTGATGGTCTTTTTGTCGATCCCCAAGCCGCTAGTTGAGTTGCCTTGTGGGTCAAGATCTATCAACTCCACAGTTTTACCAGCTTTTGCTATGTAGCTAGCTAAGTTTATGGCGGTAGTCGTCTTGCCGACTCCACCCTTTTGATTTGTCAGCGCAATTATAGTGGCTGCCACTTTTTATTTCCCTCCGATTTTCACCACTAGTATAAAGCGTTTTCACGCCTAATACTAGTTTGGTGTTTTGACGAGAGACTACTTGGTAGTAATTTTGTCGATTTTGATGCGAGTGTGAGTCTGTCGGTGACCCTTGAGATTACGAACGCGCTTCTTTGACTGGAATTTTAGCACCTGAACTTTAGGGGCCTTTACTTGTCCATCCACAATAGAAGCCGAGACTTTGGCGCCGGCTACCGTAGGCTCACCTACCAAGGTAGTATCACCATCAATCACCAAGTAAGGGTCAAAACTGACCGTTTTTTCTTCGGCAAGCTTCTCGACCAGTAACTCCTGACCTTCACTAACCAGATATTGCTTTCCGCCCGTGGCGATAACTGCTTTTTTCATGAAACTCCAACTTAATAGTGTTTAGCTTTGGTAAAGATTAACAGATGTAGAGAGATAAGTAAAGAGCTGTCAGGCTTCTTGTGATGATCCAGCACGACTACTTATCACGAGCAACCAACCGATACTCAGCCAACTCGCAACTAAACTAGTACCACCATACGACACAAACGGCAGCGGTAGTCCGCTTACCGGTGCCAGCCCAAGCGTCATAGCAATATTGATAACAACTTGTATGGTAAGAGCACTCACCAGCCCAACAGCTACCAAAGCAGCATACGGCTGGGTGGCGCGCCCTGCCACCAGCCACCCCGTTAAACAAATGCCAAATTCCGCAACGAGGAGTGAGGCCGCCCCAATAAACCCTAACTTCTCTGCCACAACTGCAAAAATAAAATCTGTCTGCTGCGACGGCAAAAAACTCAACTGGCTCTGACTACCCCCTCCTAGGCCTTGGCCATTTAGCCCACCGGAGCCAATTGCCACCCTAGACTGCGCCACATTGTAACTCGTCTGGGCATCGTCGCGCTGCAACCGAACAAAGTCGCTAACTCGATCTGACTGATACCCGCTAAGTCCACTAGCCACCACTGCTCCGATTAGAAGAAATAACCCGACAAAAACCAATAATTGACGTGGTTTTATTGGCCCAGAAACCACTTGCGCAGCAACAGAAAGAATAATTACACTCGCCGTACTCAGGTCTGGCTGTAGCAACATCAAAATTACGGGTATCGCTATTGCAAGAACACATCCAATTAGGGCTGGGGCCTTCAAGCGCTTGGCAAACAACAAGCTCAACTGGCTCCCAATGAAGGCAAGTGGCAGCTTAATCAGTTCGGCCGGCTGAACCTGTACTCCTCCGACCACCAACCACCTTCTAGCACCAAAAACATCGTCGCCGAACCACATAACAAGCAACAAAGCCACAATACCTATCACAACTCCTACGGGAGCTAATCGCCCCCACCAAGCAAAAGATAACCTCGAAATCACAAGACAGCCAAGCAGACCAATAATTAAAGCAGCGACCTGTGTATATGGCTTAAGGTAAACCTGTGGCGTAGAGCTGTTAATAGAAAACTGCACCAGTAAGCCTATCACAGTCGCGTAACTGGCCAAGAAAATCAACAGACGCTCCG
>CAZTXC010000026.1:0-5201 GCA_964617855.1 uncultured Candidatus Saccharibacteria bacterium
TCGGCAAATACCTGGTCATTGTGAGCATCGAAGTACCGCAAGTAATACCAGCTACTCCCGGCCCAGTTTGGCATGGTATCGGTTTCGCGTTTTGCAGGCTTTCCACAAGTTGGGCACGTAGTATTTACCCAGTCCGCAATAGCAGCTAGGGGGCTCTCACCAGTGTCGGTTGGTTCATAATGCTCCACTTTTGGCAGCTCGACTGGCAACTGATCCTCCGGTACCGCCACCGCCCCATGTTCGTCACAGTGGATGATGGGGATAGGCTCACCCCAGTAATGCTGGCGACTAAAGATCCAGTCACGGAGACGGTACTGAACTTTTTCTCTAGCTAAACCTTTTTCGGTCAGATCCGCGACAATCTTGTCGCGAGCTTCACTGCTGGGCTGCCCGTTATAATCTGCCGAGTTTATCATTTCCCCCTCGGAGGTATAGGTAATATCTTCGGTGACGAGTCGATACGCATAAGTATGCCCCTCGTCTGTGAGCACGCCTGGCAGCTTCGACTCTGGCTCCCACACAATCGTGAACTGGTCTTCGTTGTCGTCTAGGTTAGGCTCGCCTCGCTCATCGTCTTCAAGTTCAAACAATATGGGTACAAAATGCGCTTTAACATTGATGTGTTTTACGCTGGAATAGAAATAGTTGTTTATGTATGTTTTGCCTGTTGCTACGTGGCGCACATGCTTGTAGCCGGTTTCTTCGCCAATTTCGCGGATAGCTGTCGTTACCGGGTCCTCACCCTCGTCAATGCCACCCCCAATCAGCAACCGGCCGCCCCAATTATCACGGCGCGGACCCCAATCGAGAGTCAGAATCTCATTGGTGCGCGGGTTTCGGACAATTGCAATGACGGCCTCTTTGGGTGCCTCGTCACCTTGCGGTTTACCAAAAACTGGCTCCACAACCTGAGTGATGGGCAGATTGTATGTACGAGCAAAGGCCCCGTCTCGCTCATCATGAGCGGGTACAGCCATGATCGCACCCGTACCGTAGCCAGCCAGTACATAGTCGGCGATCCAGATTGGTATCTTTTTGCCATTCACTGGGTTAATAGCGTACGCGCCAGTGGCCACCCCGGTCTTCTCGCGAGTATCGTCCTGGCGCTCGATCTCCGATTTTGCCGCCGCGGCCCGCTTGTATGAGTTCACAGCACTACGCTGTTCATCACTCGTTATCTTCTCAACGAGTGGATGCTCAGGTGCTAGCACCATAAACGTGGCACCAAACAATGTGTCTGGACGAGTCGTAAAGACGGTCAATGTGTCGCCGTGTCCATCAACGGTAAAATCTACCTCGGCACCTTTACTACGACCAATCCAGTTAATCTGTTGGTCGGCAATGCGGCTGGGGTAGTCGACATCATTCAGTCCTTCAATCAAGCGATCGGCATATTCGGTGATTTTCAACAGCCACTGTTTGAGCTGTCTTTTCTCGACTATAGTATCGCAGCGTTCATGGCGACCATTGACGACCTCTTCGTTAGCGAGGCCAGTTTTACAAAACGGACACCAGTTGATTGCAATATCATCTTGATAGGCCAGGCCAGCTTTATAAAACTGCAAGAAGAGCCACTGCGTCCACTTGTAGTACTTCGGGTCAGTTGTATCAATAAACCGATCCCAGTCAAAACTGAAGCCGAGTGCTTTGTATTGGGCCTCAAAGTTGGCTGTGTTAGTCGCCGTAGCCGATTGTGGACTAACCTTGTTTTTAATAGCGTAGTTTTCGGTTGGTAACCCAAACGCATCGTGGCCCATCGGATACAGCACGTTATACCCTTGCATGCGCTTGTGACGTGCCATGATGTCGCCTAGGGTGTATTCGCGAGTATGGCCCAAATGTAAACCGTCGCCAGAAGGATAGGGGAATTCAGTCAGCATCACATATTTTTGACGCGTCGCATCAAAGTCGACAGCCGCGTCTTGTTTGCTGTCCTGCCAGACCTTCTGCCACTTGGGTTCAATTTCTTTTGGATTGTACCGCTGCATGACCTCTAGTATACCAGGGGTGACAGAATTGTACCTAACGTTGCCGCCCGGCGATCAAGAGTCGACCTATAAAACTAGAACTGTTTTAAAAAGCTGGTATCGAATGTGGTTTGCAGTTTGGCTCGGGCCGCAAATCGCTCTTTGGCCAAGTCGATTAGGGTAGTAACAAGTTCTACGTTGGACACGCCAGCCTTCGACCAGTTGTGGGCATACAAACTACCTGGCATAGGGTTGAGTTCGTTGAAGTAGACTATCTTGGATTTACTATCAATAAGTAAGTCGACTCGGCAAGTGCCGCTACAACCGACTGCACGGTAAACATCGAGTGCTGTTTGCTCGGCCTTCTGGTAGAGATCTTTCGGTAACTTGGCTGGAATCTCGCTATAGCCTTGGGCGCCCTTGGTGCCGCCTTTTTTGCCACCGCCCTTTTTGCCCTGGCCAATGTATTTTTTGTCAAAGTCGAAGAAATCTTCTGGGTTAGTCAATGGCTTCTCGACCATTGCCGGTCGAGGATTTTCGTTACCCATTACCGGCACGGTAACTTCTATGAGGTTCTTAACCCCCTCCTCCACTATCACCAAGTTATCGTAGTGAGCTGCTACCTCGATCGCATGGGCTAGCTCATCAAAAGTGTCTACTCGACTAATGCCGATACTAGAACCCAGCCTGGCTGGCTTAACAAAGAGCGGCAATGCGTCTTTTAAGCGGGAGTCCTTTTTGATGGCTTCGACTAGCTTATCGGCATCGTAAGCTAGGTCATTAGTGTCGAATGATACGAATGCCGACGTCGCGATATTGTACGCCACGGCTACGCGCTTGCTAAGAATCTTGTTCATTGCTATCGCACTTGCCTCAGGGCCGCACCCTACGTAAGGCACGCCCGCCATTTCGAAGAGTCCCATTAGGGCGCCGTCTTCGCCAAACGTTCCATGCATGACTGGGAAGGCGATATCAATTTTGATGCGCTTGGGTCGCAAACTTGGCTTGATAATGGTTAAGCCATTTCCAATTTCTAGCTGAAGCGGCTTTAGTTTATCGAGCAAGTCGGTAATCTCATCACTTTGATAAGTAGTAATATCTGCCAGCTCCGGATCAGAATACCAACGACCGTCTTTGGCGATGTAAATCGGAACGACATTGTATTGATGAGCTGCTTCCAATGGCTTGATAACGGCTGCGATGGCAGACACAATCGATACATCATGCTCGGCACTACGTGATCCAAAGAAGACGCCAACAGTAGGTTTATCCATGAGTTCTAGTATATAGCATTTGCCTATTTAGATGAGATCTAGCTCTTCTAGATACTGATTTATCATCCGCCAATAAAAATCATGCTCGATCGGTAGGATGCGGGCCGAAAGCGTTTCGACGGTATCGTCCCGCCGCACTTCGTATGGAGCAGAAACACCCAGCACTCGTCCATGGTCAACTTTGTCATCTACCAGATGAACCGTAACCACCGAACTATCCACTCCCGAGTCAATCACCGCTTGCCGCAGCTGACGACTATACATATTCTTGCCACCAAAGCGAGGCAGCTCAGCAGAATGAGTGTTCAGTATACGGTCTGGGTAGCCACTAAGTACCGGGTTTTTTAATATTCGATTAAAGCCCGCTAATGCCACCAAGTCGGGTTCGACAGAATCGAGGCAGCGCCGCAAGGACGGTTGCAGATTAGCCCCATCCGCCAGTAATGGCCGAATGCCATCTCGCATGGCTCTGTTTATGACGGGGGCTTCAAATGTGTCGGTCACCATGCCGACAATAGATGCCCGCAGGTCACCTCTTTGACTTGCAGCAACTAGTGCTGAGTAATTCGTGCCCTCCCCCGAAGCCAAAATGGCAAGTCGTGGTTTAGGCCTGCTCATAAATTGGCGTCAACCATCCTTCACTTGGTTTGCTGCCGATCTGAATTTCGTGATAGGCCTTGGCAATTTGCTGAGTTATCTTGCCGGGTGTGCCGTCGCCGACTGGTCGCTTATCAATTGAGATGACTGGTGTTACACGAGCGCTACTGCCAACAAACATGGCTTCGTCGGCAATGTATAGTTCGGTTCTATCAACGTTGCGCTCCTCTATTTCAATGCCGAGATCTGCAGCAAGCTTGATGATAGTGTTGCGAGTAATTCCTTCCAAAATATCTGCCTGCGCATGTGGCGTGACTAGCTTCCCATTCCGGACTAGATAAAGGTTCATGACCGTTGCTTCGGCAACATGACCAAGCGAATCAAGGGCAATTGCTTCGTCATACCCGTTCAGTAGGGCTTCGTTTTTCATCAATGCCGAATTCACGTAGGCGCCGTTTACTTTAGCCCGGGGCGGGATCATGTTGTCATTGTTGCGAACCCAGCTAGACACGCAAGCTGATACCCCATCGAGTGAGAGTATCTCACCCATTGGATAGACATAGGCAGTGAAGGCAATATCCAGACCATCTATGCGCGTGCCGGCAGCGATCTCGTCGATGAATACCATAATTCGCACCAAGGCGTCTTCTCGTACTTCATTCTTTCGAAGTAAATCTAACATCTGCGATTCAAACTTCGAAAAAGACATCTGTTCAGCAAAATCCTTAAAGCCCATGATTCTGCATGACCGAACAAGCCGCTCGTAATGATCGCGCATACGAAAGGCGTACAACTGCTGTTCGGCTTCGTTCCAATTAACTGAAAAGGTACTGTAGACACATAGGCCGTACAACATAGGTGAGCTAGCTATGCTCAGATTTGCTTCACTGAACGGCACGAACTTATCACGAAGGAGTGCGGTTGATTGGGTAAGGTCAAGTGATGTAGCCATTCACCCATTGTACCCTACTCGTACAACTTGTGATTGCGCTATCTCGGTCATGGTTTGTTCTTGAGGTGGAGCTATACTAATAACAGATTTACGCGCACGACGTGTAAGTTGATCGTTTACATATCGTTTTCCTCAAACAAAGGAGCGCACCATGGAGGTGGTTGGCGGTCGATACCGCATCATCAAGAAGATCGCGAAAGGCGGCTTTGGCACCACCTACCTAGCCGAGCACGTCGAGTTGCCGGGTAGTTTGGTGTGCATCAAGCATGCATCACGTATTTCGCCGGAGTCGGAGACGATTCTGCAGCGTGAAGCCCAGGCCATGTGGGACTTGCGCCACCACGCGATACCCGCGGTGCGAGACTTCTTTCACCTGGATGACGGCAGTGTGGCACTTGTTATGGGCTACAT
>CAZTXC010000026.1:5211-10702 GCA_964617855.1 uncultured Candidatus Saccharibacteria bacterium
CCTGGTCGAAGCCAACGGCCCGATGGAACCTGAGACCGTGTGCTGGATCGCCGAGCGCATGCTCAACGCGCTCAAGTATCTGCACTACCACGGCATCATCAACGGCGACGTGAAGCCGAAGAACACGCTCATCAAGCCAGAGACGCACGGTGTTGCCCTGGTCGACTTCGGTATCTCGGCCATTCGGCCTGGGCCCGACGACGTCAGCTTCGGCTACACGCCCATTTTCGGTGCGCCTGAGAGCAACCCGAAGTTTGGCATGCCACTCCTGCCGGAGTCTGACTTCTACTCGCTCGGGGCAACCATGGTGTTCGCCCTCACCGGGGACATCGAAGCAGTACGCAACCGCCGCATCCCAGCGAGCGTACCTAGGCAAATGGCTGAGTTCATGCGCCGTTTGGTGCACCTCGAACCACTGGATCGACCCAGCTGGAAAGATGAAGACCTGGTAGAAACACTCGGCCAGGTTCGCTTCGATTCCTTCGGGCGACGCTGGTCTGGTCTTCACGAGATCGAATACACCCGTACCCAATCGAGCTAAGGAGCTCCAATGTCAGAAAGCCACGATTACGAACCTGCGTCCTGGGCGCGAGGCCACGACTTCGGTCCGGCCCGTGCCGCGTACCAGAAGCACGTCAGCAGCAGCATGGGTGAGGCCACGCGCAGCAGTGTGTCGGCTCGCGAGGTACTCGAACCTCGCATCAGCACCAAGGCCCGCCGGCCGCTGATCATCGTCGTCGACGAGACGTCATCGATGGGCGAGTGGCCGAGCATCATCTTCTCGAAGCTGCCCTACCTGGTCCACGAAGCCAAGGACTACCTGGGCGACGACAACGAGATCGCCTTCATGGCCATCGGTGACGCCACCAACGGGGAGACCTACCCCCTTCAGGCCCGACCGTTCGCCAGCGATGAGGTGCTGCTGAAGCATCTCAAGGAACTGATCCACGAGGCCAAGGGCGGCGGCAACGACGGCGAGACCTACGAGCTGGCCGCGCTGTATCTCAGCCGCAACATGGATGTTTCACAGCTGAGCGAGCCGATCATCGTCTTCATCGGCGACGAGCCGTTCTTCGACACCATCGCGCCGGCGGATGCCAAGCTGTGGTGCGACGTCGAAACCCGCGAAGCCATCGGCAGCGCAGCGGTCTTCCGCGAGTTGCAGAGGCGGAGCGCGGTGTACTTCATCCACAAGCCCTACGGCTTCGGCGCCGGTGGCGACAACGCACACCCCCTGACGCTGCGCACCTACACCAAGTGGCTCAGCGTGCTGGACGCCGATCACATCATCCAGTTGCCCGACCCCAACCGGGTGGTGGACATCATCTTCTTCATCCTGGCCAAGGAGGTCGGGCGTGTCGATGACTTCGTCACCGAGCTGGAGGGTCGGCAGACCCCGGAGCAGGTCGGCGTGGTCTACCAGAGCCTGACCACCCACATGGGCGATCGATTGGGCCGTCTGGCCGGCGTTGCCGAGAGCGAGTCTATCATGGTGGACGACCTCAATCGCGGCGACCCCAGCAGCCCGCTGCTCTAGCCATGCAGTCCGGCCTGGAGCTGTACTGCACCCTGCTGCCAAGCATGGATCACTTTGGCAAGTTTGCAGACGACCCGCGATTGCGCGGTGTTCGGCTGAACACGCCCATGCTCAGTCTCGATGACCTCCAGACTGAGTTCGACCTGCTCAAGGTAGGGCCCGACCCTGGCCAGGTGTTCTTCGACGTCAAGGGCCGGCAAGTGCGGGTTATCGAAGTTGTACCGTTCGACGACCACCTGGAAGTGATGATCAACCACCCCATCGCCGCCAATCCTGGCAGCCTCGTGTTGTTCAAGGCCGGAGGCGACCCGGTGCTCCTGCAATCCGTTGCAGACGACGGCTACCGTCTCATTTTCGACGGCGGCCCCTACTACAAGGTCAAGCCCGGCGAGTCGTTTCACGTCGTAGACCCATCGTTCCGTCAAGGCGGTGTGTTGTTCAACGATTGGGAGCGAGCTCGCATCGAGCTTGCCAAGCAAGCCGGCATCAACCGCTGGCTGCTGTCGTATACCGAATCGCAACGTGACGTTGACGAGTTCTTGGAGCTCGTCGGTGACAGCGCTGAGGTATGGCTGAAGATCGAGAACAACAAGGGCCTGGCCTACGTCGAGCAGAGCTTCGTCAAGCGTGATGGCATTAGCCTGATCGCCGCCCGAGGCGACCTGTACGTCGAGCTTCGCCCCAAACCGTCGATTCTGCAAGCCCTGCAGATGATCCTGGAGAAGGACCCGGAGGCCATTGCAGGCTCTCGCATCCTTCTCTCGGTCATCAACGATCTCGAACCATCATGCGCCGACCTGTCGGAAGTCGCCTGGTTGCGAGAGATCGGCTACCGCCGTTTCATGCTGTGTGATGAACTGTGCTTGCACGGTGACATGCTCCTGCGTGCCGTCGACGCCTTCGAGGCCGTCGTCGACACCTACCAGCCGTACCCACGGCTGCGACCCTCGCCGCGCTCAGCGCGAATCCTGAGAAGAGGAAGACGATAGCCACTCGACCAGAGTGGACTTCGGGGTTACCTGACTTTTGTTGCCTTACGGCTCAACTGTCAGGTGACCCCTTCTTCTTTTTTAGGCGTAGGCGTCTGACCAGTCGTTTTGTAAAACTATTACATCGCCAGCTGAAACTAAGTACTGAATACCTTCATAAAACTTTATTGGGTCATCAACCTTGCGCAGCACTCCTTTATAATTTGCGGTCAATAGGCCTGCTTCAATGAACGGCGTTGCAGAGTTCTTTAGTAGTATTACTTCATCGGCCACGTCGGCAGCAAGCTCGCCAATTTGGTTATGAACCGTGACTGTCTCGACACCCTGCTCCACCAGTCCTGGTGTAACATAAATCTTTCGCTTAGCTTTGATTTCTTTGAGAAGCGCCATGGTAGCGCGCACACCTTCAATGTTGCCATTGTAGGTGTCATCGATTAACCAAGCGCCGTTTGCTAATTGTCGGGGCTGCAAACGATGCTCAAACGGCACCGTACTTGCCACAGCAATTTCTACTTGTTTTGGCTTGAGCCCAAATTCATCAACAGCCAAGGCAGCTGCCAGAGCCAGCGGCCCAACATTATGCTTGCCGACCAGGCCGCTCTTTAGCTTCATGGTCTTTTTGCCTTTTGTCATTGTAAAGCTGGTTCCTTCTAGACTCGTCTTGGCATGAGATATGCTCCACCCACACGTCGCTGTACGGGAGAAGCGCTTGTAGTTATCTGTCTCGAAAGGTTTCATTTCCTCGTTTTCATCGTTTACATACAAGTGCTCGGGCTTGACGAAGGCGGCCATGTCAAACAGGTTCTTACCCGCCGCGTCAAGCGTACCAAAGCTATCCATGTGAGCATTCGTCAGACCAGTGATGATGCCGTAATCGGGCTGTATGACCTCACAAAAAGCCTTAATATCACCTGGCTCAAACTCACCTAACTCAACGATTAATACGTCTTCCGTTCCTTTTAACCGCCGAGCGAAGCGAGTGTGGGCCGTTGCGGTATTCATGTTGCCTGAAGTTGCGGCGACCTTTAGGTGCCCACTCAACACGGTCGCAAGGATTTCTTTCATGGTTGTCTTACCGTAACTACCGGCCACCGCGATGATTTTCCCTTTGTGCTCGGCGAAGGTTGTTTTAGCCTGGTGGGCCCAAATCTTCTGCATTGGCGCCAATAGCACCCAACGCGCGAACAAGACGTTAGCCATCAGAACATGCGCAGTGACTACGGGCTGGGCAATAAGTATCCCCAAGCCCAGAAACTGAAAGCCAGCATAATCCCCAGCTAGTGAAAGATAGATGACCCACCAGGCCAAAAAGAATTGGGCGGTCATCAAAAAGGCAGCAGAAAATAGTAGCAAAATTGCGGGCGTCGTATGCCGTAACTGTTTGCGGTACATAATGCGCCCGACGTCTTTTGTGCGCCAAAACCAGCGTAAGTAATCTCGGAGACGATACTCGCTGGCCTGTAGCATGTAGACGATCTCAATTAAAAAACGCGGCGAGTACATGCTCAGTATGCCTCGTAGTGAGTGGCGCTGCTTAGCCTTCTGGTCTATTTTCGGTTTTTTCTTCATAAAAAGTCTCGCACGAGTTTGTGTACTTGGCCAGGCTGGTCATTATGCACATAATGCTCGGCACCATCAACGACAACGAGCTTAGCGTTCGGCATACGATCAGCAAACTGCTGTCCGAACTTTGCTGGCGTAACGGTATCATCGGATCCATATATCAGGAGCGCTGGCGTCTGCACTTTACCGGCATCATCTCGAAGATCTTGGTTAATAATGTTCTGAAATGTCCCCTTCATAGCTGGGCTGGTGTTCATATAATCAGTGGAGCCAATTCGAGTGTAGGCTCGCTCTCGAATGAGTCGCTGCTTGCGTTTAGGCAACAGTGCAATGGCAAATTTAGCAAGCTTACCCGCCAGTCTATAAAACATTAGTCTAGGACTGTGCGGTGAGGCTATGCCGTGACTCGCGAGCAAGACAAGCTTATCCGACATAAGTCGATGGGTGGACTGTGCTCGGATGCTCAACCTACCTCCCAAAGAATGGCCAATTAATCCGTGGAGTTTTTGGATTTTTAACTTATGCAAAAAAGACTCAAGGAAGTCTACGTATTCATCTAGGGTCCATGTTTCGTTCGGAGTTTGACTGCTTCCAAACCCAGGTAGGTCGAGGCGAATAGTTTGGAAGTTTTTTTGCAGAGCCACCGCTAACCCATCATATGTTTGGGCATTCGACCCCCATCCATGGAGCAACAAAACTGCAGGGCCTTTTCCTGCTACTTCGTATGCGACGTCCAAATCGCCAACTATTAGGTGCTTCATACCCCTCTATTGTACCTTCTTATCGCTGGATGATATTGGGAATGTCAGTTCGCAAACCATTCACAATGCCACTGATGCCGCCTTGGCCAGATGAAAGCGGCGAAGCACCATCACCCAACCCCGCATCAACAATGGCTTTTTCGTATAAGGCCATGAATTCATCCAGCGTCATAATGTCCTTTGGCTTCTCAATCTTCACATCCTCGCCGTACTTCATACTTGCCTCTACTTTTGCAGACATATCGTCACTGCTAAACGGCACTGATAGCTTAGTGAGAAGCCTCTTATCCTTGCTAACCCAATAGTCTATATCGCCAACTTTAGGGCCAACGGCAGCTTTTTCGGTAAGCGGCGCATCAGCACCCTCGGTGCTCTTAGTATTTTCTTGGTTCGCAGTATCGAGGCAAGCGCCTAATTTTTTGGCGAAGTTCAACTTTGCCAACTCATCGCCAAAGGTGTCCATCTTGCCAGTGTTGAGGACCGCCGTGTAGTGATTTGTTTTTGTGCCGTCTAAAGTCTCTATACCGTGATTCGCCTTAATAGTGACGAACTTATGCTGCTTGTATAAGGTGGCAATTTGCTTCTTTTCAGAAGAAGTGACCTCACTTGGGTCTGGCACGCAATCCAGGTCGTTCGCTTCT
>CAZTXC010000027.1:0-565 GCA_964617855.1 uncultured Candidatus Saccharibacteria bacterium
CAGAGCGTGACGGAGTGATCGATCAAGCCGCAGCGAGTTACTTGCTACAGCGAGTTGGCCCGAACCAGCAGGCGTTAAGCCAAGAGATTGAAAAATTGCTTGCGTACGACAAGACCATCTCTAGGCAAACTGTTGAGCTGCTGACTAGCTCGTCTCCGCAAAGTTCGATTTTTGAACTGTTGTCTGCGGCATTTGATGGGAGGAGGGAGCGGATGCTTGCGCTGTATCACGAGCAACTAGCACAAGGCATGGATCCGGGCGCTATCCTGTCGATGGTAGCCTGGCAGCTCCACGTATTTGTGGTGGTTAAGGCTGGGGTGGGTCGAAGCCCCGACGAGATTGCCAAGCAAGCTGGTTTGTCGCCGTATGTAGTAAAGAACGCCGCCGGTGTCGTACGGAGCCTAGCTATGCATCGACTAAAAGAGTTGATGCAGTTGGTTATTGACCTAGAGGTCACCGCCAAATCAAAGGCAATAAATATGGATGACGCGGTTCAAATGGTTTTGCTTAAGATTGCTAACTAGGCTTTTTTAGCTGCTGGCTTCTTTGGAGCTGGCTTCTTTGC
>CAZTXC010000027.1:575-9513 GCA_964617855.1 uncultured Candidatus Saccharibacteria bacterium
AGCTGCTTTAGCTGGGGCCTTTTTGGTCGCAGTAGGTGTAGCACCAATAGCCTTAGCCTTGGCAGATAATGCGGCCTTTTTGCGAGAGGCTGTGTTCTTGTGTAATACGTTCTTCTTAACAGCAGTATCGATAGCGCTCTGGGCAAGGCGTAGGTTTTCGCTGATCTTAGCTTTGTCTTTGCCTTCGAGGCTGGCAACAAAAGTTTTGATGCTAGCGCGATATGCCTTTTTGGTAACGAGGTTAAGCTCGTGACGCTTCTCGGTTTGGCGCATGCGCTTCTTGGCTGATTTGATGATTGGCATGGGGTGGTGTTAACTCCGTTAATTAGACTGATGTAAAAAGTCCATCCGACTATAGCGCAAGTCACCCCTGTTGTCAAAAGGTTAGTTTTACTGATTGATCAAACTTGTTGCATTTCTCGAGATGCTTATGCTACTGTTCAAGGGAGAATAACTCAAAACAAACACCACCAAGCATGGATCAAACTGCCAAACAACAAGTTGTAGAGCGTCTCAAAGGGGCAAATAACGTCCTGGTGACGGTTAGTGCCAATCCGAGCGTGGATCAGTTAGCTGGTGCCATTGGTATGACGCTGATGATCAACACTATGGGTAAGCATGCTACAGCGGTATTTAGTGGCCAGATACCCGATACGATGCAGTTTCTAGATCCAGCTAAGACGCTGGAAGTAAATGTCGACAGCTTGCGCGACTTTATTATTGCCCTGGATAAGAACAAGGCAGACAAATTACGGTACAAGGTCGAAGATGATGTCGTAAAAATCTTCATAACGCCATACCGCACTCATATTTCTGAGGCGGATCTGCAATTTAGCCAAGGTGACTATAACGTGGATGTAGTGATTGCTCTTGGGGTTCGAGATAAAAACGACCTCGATCGAATGATTATAGAGCACGGTCGTATTCTGCATGATGCAGCTGTCATCTCAGTTAACACTGGTCACGAGGGCGGGAGCTTAGGCGCGATTAATTGGGTTGATGACCAAGCAAGTAGTTTGTGTGAAATGTTGATGAGTATTAGTGAGGCTTTACAATCTGGTTTGGTTGATGAGCAGGTCGCGACTGCTTTACTGACGGGAATTGTTAGTGAGACGGCGCGGTTTAGTAACGAAAAGACGACTCCTAAGGTGATGACTATGTCGGCACAGTTGATGGCTGCCGGTGCTAACCAGCAGCTTATCGCCAGCCATTTGCATCCAACAATCACCAATGCCTCTGTTGTCGATGAAAATGAGGCGCCCAAACCACCGAAGGATCCAAGTGAGATTGCTGTTAAGCATGACGATGCCCCCGCTGCACCTGAAGCTGATATGAGGCCTGTTAGTGCGCCTGCCGAACCAGCATCGGAGCCAATGACCCCATCCCGCCAAGTTATGACTAATAAAGAAGGCTCGTTACCGAATAGCCTTCCACCGGGTCCAATTGCTGACATGATCCATGACACCAAAGCCTTCTCGCAGGCTCGATCAGATGATGAGGTCGAGAAGCCAGCACTTGGTGGTACGTTTAGCGCCACCGCAACAGAGGCGCACGAAGCATCGTTACGAGCTAAAGAAGCTGGGATAAACAACACGATTCTTAATCATGGAGCCGAATCGGCAAGTAATGAGCCTGGGCCAGAAGTGTCGCCCAAACGAGTTGAAGTTGAGCCAGAGACTCCACCAGATACGTCCCCAATGGTACCTCTGGAGCCAGAAAAACCCGACGAATCAGAGAAGCCTGCAGAGGAAGCAACCGGTAGCGAGGCTGAAGGGCCTGCAACTGTCGCTGCCGAACCTCCAATGGTGCCGATTGAACCACCTGCTAGCCCGTCCGACTCAGCCCCGGCTGACCCTACTGAGGCCCCGATGTTACCAGATTTGCCAACCCCGGATGGTACTTCTGGTGATTTTGATGCACCGCTAGCCTCGCTGACTACTGAGCAGCCTGGCCCGCATATTCCGTTAAGTATCCCGACGCCTGCGGGTGAGCTCAACCCAGCCGCCGAGGCTCAACAGCTCGATGGCCAGACACTCGACAGTATTGATGCGTCAGCTCGCACTGAACCAGCTGCGGATATGAACCCAATCGATTTAGATAGTGCTCGTACGGCTGTTGAAGCGGCGATGAGTGATGCGGATATTGATGGCAGCAAAAAGCAGGCAATAGGTATAAACGGCCGGCTTGATATACACCCCGGTGATGTCGCAAGTCCAGGCGATATGCCGCCTCCAACCCCTCCTATGTTTGACACGCCACCGCCACCCGGGGGTATTGATCTTCCACCCCCATTTGAAAACCTTTCCCCTGGTAATTCGCCTTTTCCTGAAAGCCCATCGTCTCCAGCAGGGGCAGAAGAACCAAGCATTCAGCCGCATGCAGGCGGCTATGTAGGGCCATCACAAGGTGGTGCACCAAACGAGCCTGCCTCCACTACGGCAGCGGCTCCAGCTCCCGATGACTTTACCTTGCCGCCCATAACCTAGGCTTGCCCCGACCCCCGATACCAGGCATACTGGCCGCCATGGAAGGACTATTACTTATTGATAAACCTGCTGGCTGGACGTCATTTGACGTGGTAAATAAAATTCGGCGCCTATCGGGAGCGAAGAAGGTGGGGCATGCTGGTACGCTTGATCCATTTGCCACCGGCCTGTTGATTGTCCTCCTGGGTGGTTACACGAAACGACAGGCTGAGTTTATGAAGTTACATAAAGTGTATGAAGTAACAGCAACACTCGGCCAGGTGAGCACCACTGGTGACCCAGAAGGTGAGCTAACCGCTATGTCGTCAGATGAACCGTCAACAGAGGTGGCGATGACTACTTTGCAAGAATTTGAGGGCCAGATTGAGCAAGTCCCTCCCGCGTATTCTGCCATAAAAGTGAACGGAAAGCGCGCCTATGAACTTGCTCGAGCTGGTAAAGAGGTTAGCTTGGAACCGCGCACGGTAACGGTTCACATTTCTCAAGTTACCTTTGCATACCCAGTATTGGAATTTACCGCGGAAGTATCCAGCGGTACATACATTCGATCTCTGGTCGAGGATATCGGCACATCACTTGGCACTGGTGCCTACACGACGCAACTGAGGCGCACGAGTATTGCAGGGTGGGGTGTTGACGCAGCGGTAGGCATGGACGGGTTAACTGCTGAGGCGATTAAGAAAAACCTCGTGCAGGCTACCTAGCCTTATCGCGTGACAGTAGCCATTCAGCAAATGCTTGCCTTTGAGCGTCATCCATAAAGTGCCCAATCAGCGGTGAAGCGATGACTTGGTCAGCAAGTTTGTGGATCGTATCGGGACTGAATTTGGCTGTGTGTTCAATCGACGTCACCATTCCCTCGAACCGAATGGTACTGACACGACTAGCAATAAAAGGTGCTGCCTCGTCGTCAATATCGTAGGCTTCAAACATCATCTGCATGCGTTCGCCTAAGCCAGCCCACCATTTTCGGAAGTTCTCCTCGTCGCAGGTTAAAACCCCATCTTCACCGCTAGTTATTGTGGCAAAAATGCTCTCAAAGCCGACATCGCCGACTGAGTTATCGTAATCAACACCGGTTAGCTCCTTTATAAACTTTGAGCCGGCTGTAAAGGTCATAAACACATAGGCGTTTTCGGGCTTAAAGTGCAGAACACCATGCTCATCGGGCTCACCACGGGCGTGTTCGAAGGCACGAAGTAGGTGTAGGTCGCGTTCCTTTCGGTAGTGCTCCGTGGGTACGAGTAGTGCTCGATCGACGATCTCTGGTGTGGGGTAGCCTTCGAGTAGCTCGGGATGATTAACGCCCAAATATGTACCGGCAGTGGCTAGGAAGATGCGTTGAGCCAATGAACCAGCGTCGTTGCTGATTGGCAACCCGCTACGCAGCTCTAATCGGTTTGGTAGCACACGCAGCGATGTCACTTTATCTTGGCTGGTCGTGAGGGTACCATCAGGGTATTTAAAACGCTCGTCAAAGTTCGGATTCTGGAGCCAAAAACGATGAGACTTCGCATACATTGCCTCTGTTTTTGGGCGAGCTGTCAGGCCCTCCATATATAGTGCAGATATACCAGATATTGCTGAGCGCATAACTGTACGTCCCTGCTCGTCAGCCATAGTGAACATTTCTTGCGGCTGTTCGCCTGACACGTCATGCAAACTGAAGTTAATGTGCGGCCGTTCATATAGCTGAGCGTCAACACCATATTTCATGCACAGGCTAGTTACCTTGGCTATAAGTAGGCTGCGTCGTCGCAGTGCTTCTACAGGACTGGTGGGTGCAATACGCACCTCGCTCGTGCCAGGGTTGTCGTAATATCCCGATTGAAAAATTCCCTTACCAAAACGGAACTCAAGAGGGTTTGCAGCCGAAGCCGCTAGGGCGGCGTAGTAATTGGAGGTGTCGGGGTCCCCTTTACGTAGTGAGGCCTTCGACAGTCCATCGTAGATCAGGTAATTGATGAGGTCGCCGGTCTCAAAGTCGTCAACCTGGTCTAGCCATTCCTTTTGGCGCTCTCGCTCCTCGTCGTTACTAGGTTGTAGGGCCGCCACGGTATCGCGCGCATCTTCGCGAACCTGTGTGTGGAGCTGGCGTCGGTTCATAGCCTGGTAGGCGTTATCTGGATCGTTCTTAACAGAACGGGGGATACGATAGGGGTTTTCACCGTGTTCCGGCTCGAGCAGGTGAAGCTCTTCCTCGATACTTACTAAAGGTGCTTGACCCACCTCGAGCAGTCGCTGCTCGGTATCAGTAATGTGCGCGTCAAAATCTTTAGGATAGACAGGAATTTTATTATGGTTCATGTTTGTTTGATTTACTCTTATAAACATTAGCACATTTTAGGTGTTTTAACAAGTATGTGTTACTAGCCAGTTGCAATCTGTGGAGTGATCTGATACAGTCTCCATCTGACATGCTAAGTACCGAAGCTAAACAGAAGATCATCAAGGATCATCAGACTTCTAAAACGGACACTGGTTCACCAGAGGTCCAGATTGCTATTTTGACGACTCGAATTCATGAGCTAACAGAGCACTTGAAGGTCCACAAGCAGGACAACCACACTCGTCGTGGTTTATTGCAGATGGTTGGTCAGCGAAAGCGTCTCCTCAAGTACCTACAGGCTAAAGATTACGCAGCCTATCAGGCCTTGATTACCAAGCTCGGTATTCGCAAGTAGTACCTATTAGCTGCTATACTGCAGCTGCAAATATGTAACGCTCAAAATAGAGAAAGTGGTAGAGCACAGTTCGCGTATGCGGATTGAACCCTGCTACGTTCTCACCACCGAGCAGATAGGAGTATATGAGTACTATCAACCCTTTTGGTAAGGATATTATCAAAGTAGAGACCGAATTTTGCGGTCAAACATTAAGCCTCGAAGTCGGGCGGGTCGGTTTTAGGACCAGCGCCTCTGTTATTGTTCGCTACGGTGACACCGTTGTGCTCGGTACAGCCATGGTTAGCCCAAAAGCGGTTAAGGGTATGGATTACTTCCCGCTGAGTATCGATTACGAAGAAAAAATGTATGCCGCCGGAAAAATTAGCGGCTCACGGTTTATCAAACGCGAGGGTCGTCCATCAGAGGACGCAATTCTGATCGGTCGTCTGATCGACCGCCCAATTCGACCGCTGTGGCCTAAAGGCTACCGTCATGAAGTGCAGGGAATCGCGGCTGTTTTGAGTATGGATCCGGCTTTCCGGCCTGATGCTATCGCCATGATTGCTGTCAGCACCGCTTTGATGCTCACTGGGGCACCTTTTGAAGGCCCTGTAGCTGGTGTGCGTGTTGGCCAGGTTGATGGTAAGCTCAAAGCCTTCGCATCACTCGAGCAGTATGATAACGGTGCGCTCGATCTGATCGTGGCTGGTACCGACAAGGGCGTTATGATGGTTGAGGCTGGCGCAAATGAGGTTAGCGAAAAACTTATTGTCGAAGCCCTAGAATTTGGCCACAATGCCTACCAACCAGCCGTTAAGCTGCAAAAAGAACTCGTCAAAAAGCTTAAGGTCGAGGCCCAGGAATACGAACTGATCCTGCCCAGCGAAGAAGCGCAGCGCGAAGTTGATGCCTACCTCAAGGGTAAGATGGGTAAAGCTATACGAACAAATTATCCCGAACGACACGAAAAAATGCATGAATTGCGCGAAGCTATGTTGTTGCATTTTGCTGAGAAGTTTGGCGAAGAGAATTGGGAAGAAAAGAAGAGTGACTACGAGGAGGCCTTCGCTAGCGCCGCAAACAAAGACGTTCGAGAAGGCATTATCAAGGATGGTGCTCGCCCGGACGGCCGAAAGCTGACTGAGATCCGCCAATTGAGCCACGAAGTTGGCTTTTTGCCACGGGCTCACGGTTCAGCACTGTTTACTCGCGGTATCACCCAGGGCATGAACATCGTCACACTGGCGCCAACCAGCTACGCTCAGATGATCGACACCATGGAGCGTGAGGGCGAAAAGCGCTACATGCATCACTACAACGCCCCTGGCTACACGGTGGGTGAAGTTCGCCGCCTGGGGAGCCCTGGTCGTCGCGAAATCGGCCATAGCGCTTTAGCGGAGCGTGCCTTGCTCCCAGTCATACCATCTGAAGAGGACTTCCCGTATGCCATTCGTTCGGTAACAGAGATCATGAGTCAACACGGTAGTACCTCTATGGCTGCCACCTGTTCTAGCACTTTGGCCTTGATGGACGCTGGCGTGCCACTCAAGCGACCAGTGAGCGGCATTGCTATGGGGCTTATGCTCGACGGCGATACGCCGTACATACTCAGTGACATTGCCGATGCCGAGGACTTTGCTGGTGACATGGACTTTAAGGTTACCGGTACAACAGAAGGCATCACTGCTTTACAAATGGACATGAAAGTTCACGGTTTAGGTATTGATATCCTTGCAAAAGCCCTTGAGCAGGGCAAAGAGGGTCGAGCCTACATTCTTAGCAGCATGCTTGAGACGCTCCCAGCACCACGAAAAGAACTGAGTCAATATGCGCCACAAGTTGAGGCGGTTAAGATCAACCCAGAAAAAATCCGTGAGGTTATTGGTAAGGGCGGAGAGACAATTAACAAGATCATTGCCGAGACTGGTGCCGAGATTGACATCAAAGATGATGGTACGGTTATGATTGCTTCGCCAGATAAGAAATCGATTGACGCAGCCATTCAGTGGATAAAAAACTTGACAGATGACCCAGAAGTTGGTAAAATCTATGAAAACTGCCGAGTTGTCTCGGTTCTCGACTTTGGAGCCTTCGTAGAAATCATGCCAGGCAAAGAAGGTTTGGTCCACGTCTCTGAGCTAAAAGAAGAACGCGTTGAGAAGCCAAGTGATGTGGTTGCCGAAGGAGATCGAGTTACGGTTAAGCTCGTTGCTATCGATGACCGTGGCCGCTTACAGTTGAGCATGAAAGCAGCTTTAAGAGATAAGTAGATGAGGGGCGTTTGATCACTCGATGACCAAACAGCAACTTCTTGATCAGATTGCGGCAGATATCGTCAGCGACAATGTCTGCCCAGATTTGGCCAAGCAAGCCACTCAGCTGGTATTCGCTGATGGGTCGGCAGAGGCCGAGATAGTTTTTATCGGGGAAGCACCTGGTAAAAATGAAGATTTACAAGGTAAGCCGTTTGTGGGTGCCGCTGGTAAGTTTTTGGATGAGATGCTATTGGGTATTGGTTTGCAACGTACCGATATCTACATAACGAATATTGTGAAGTATCGTCCGCCAAATAATCGAGACCCGCTGCCAGAAGAAAAGGCTGCGTTTCTGCCGTACTTGATGCGTCAGCTTGATGTGATGAACCCAAAAATTGTCGTCACTTTGGGCCGGCACAGCATGGAGGCCTTTCTGCCGGGTAAGAAAATTAGTCAGATCCACGGCCAGCCGAAGCGGATTCAGTTTGGCAAGACAAAGATAGTAGTCCTGCCGTTGTTCCATCCCGCTGCAGCTCTGTATAACGGGGGTATGCGCCAAACGCTTATCGATGACTTTAATCATATTCCTCAAGTCATCAAACTCATTACTGAACATAATTAATAATCTCTAACAAAAGGAGACATATGCCAGAAAACAACCAACGACCTCAAAGAGGTCAAGCCAGTAAGTCAGGGGCAAAGCCTCAGGCTAAAGCTGGTCTTAAACCGGGTCAGAATCGACCCAACAAACAACCTAAAAGTAGTCAGATTCGCTCTAGTGGTGCTCGTCTAAATAGCTCACGTGGTGCGGCAATTCGCGCTAGCCGTCGAGTTGCTGATGATGCCCATAAGCTCGTGAGCCAGTTTAACGATGCCGGCACTGCAAAGGTGCAAATTCGTCGAGCGAACCAGCTAGACGATAGCCCGCGTCTGCGCGTTATTGGTCTTGGTGGTATGGACGCTGGTGGATCAAAAAATATGATCCTACTGGAGTACATGAATGACGCAATAGTCATCGACTGCGGTAACGATCTAGGCGTTGATTTGCCTGGTATCAACTACGGTATTGCCGACACCGCCTACCTAGAAACGATTAAGCATAAACTGCGTGCCTACGTAATTACCCATGGTCACTTGGATCACATCGGTGGGTTGCCGCACGTAGTAGCCAAGTTCCCAGCACCTATCTACGGTAGTAGATTCACTATCGGTATGGTAGAAAAGATCTTCGAGAACTTCGGCGTCGCACAGCCTGAGGGCTTTGAGCTCAAGACTGTGGTGATGAACGAGACTACACACGAACGACTGGTTATTTGCCCAAGCTTTACATTGGAGTTGGTTCGAGTAACTCACTCGATTCCAGGCAGCACCGTTGTTGTCGTCGACACCCCTGTGGGCCGAGTGGTTTGCACGGGCGACTACCGCTTGGATCCCAACCCGCTGGACCATGAACGTACCGATACTGACCGCCTAAAACAGCTCGGCGAGGAAGGAGTATTGCTACTTCTGAACGAGTGTCTGTGTGCGGAGC
>CAZTXC010000027.1:9523-10689 GCA_964617855.1 uncultured Candidatus Saccharibacteria bacterium
GGGCGAACACCCAGCGAAAGCACCATTGAACCGACATTCATTGACTTGCTCGACCGAGCCTCAGGGCGTGTCTTCATCTCGCTGTTCTCGAGTAATATCAACCGCATCCAAATGATCGTCAACGCTGCGGTACACCACGGTCGCAAAATTGCCATCGATGGTCGCAGCATGATGAGCACCCTTGAGGTTGCCGTCCAGCTGGGTATGGTGAAGATTCCTAAGGGGACATTCGTGCCTATCGCCAGCGTGCCTAAGATGAAAGACAGCGAAGTTACGGTTATTTGTACCGGTTCGCAAGGAGAGCCAAACTCTGCTTTGCAGCGTATGGCTAGTGGTGACCACAAATACATCAAGCTCAAGGAGCAAGACACCGTTATTCTGAGCTCAACACCAATTCCCGAGACAGGTAACGATGCTCTGATTGGCGTTATGGTAGACAGTCTCATGCGCAGCGGCATGCAAGTTTTCCGTCATGTGACGCATGACATTGATGAGTGTGGCCCGCTGCACGTATCTGGCCACTGCTCGCTCGATGAGTATATGGACATGATTGAGATGGTTAAGCCTAAGTTCCTACTGCCGATATATGGCCCATATCGCGCTCAGCGTTACCATAACCGCGAAGCTGTGACTCGAGGTTTCCCTAAAGAGAATCTAAAGTTCATCGATAATGGCGAAGTCATCGAGTTTACTAAAGACAAGATGGAGTCCGTTGGTAGTGTGCCGGTAGGTACTATCTTGGTTGACCAGACAGGAGCAATCGTCAGCGGAGTAGTTGTTAAAGACCGTTTGATGATGAGCCAAGATGGCATCGTCGCCGTCATCCTTACCCTTGATGCTAAGAGTGGCAAGCTGCTCACCAGCCCAGACATAATCTCTCGAGGCTTCATCTATATGCGTGATTCAGAAGAGCTCATGGGCTTGTTCCGAGCAGAACTGAAGCGCGTTGTTCAGCAGCGCTATAGCCGTGTCGACATAGACCGCTTCAAGACCGAGCTAAAAGATCACGTAACTCACTTCTTGTACGAGCAGACTCAGCGTTCGCCGATAATCATCCCGGTGATTAACTTAATTGGCGCACGGCCTCAAAACGGCAAGGAACAGGGCAGCCGTCCTGCTACTGCCGAGGATGTCTTCAAGCAACAAGAGCGCTTCCGACAGCTTCG
>CAZTXC010000028.1:0-10543 GCA_964617855.1 uncultured Candidatus Saccharibacteria bacterium
CTGCGTTGGGAAATCGGCGTTGCGGCGACATCCTGCGCCGTAGACAGGTATTGTTTTACGAAGCTCATCGTGAGACCTCCATAGCTCGGTATTTACCGATCTCTTTGAAGGCTAGTTTAACGGCATCCAATGAGAAGTCCAACAATTGTGGTGCCAAGTAGTAGCCGTCAGTGACTAGATCGTACTGGGTAATCTGTTGGCCGGTATCTGTGCCGGCAAACAGACGCTCTAGTCCAATGGCCAACCTACCAATCTCGGCTCGCTCAGCGGCGGAGGTCGCTTTATCGATCGTGCCAAGTTCTTTTGCTAAGTCGCCCTTAGCAGCACCGTCTAAACCAGCCAATTTTTGACCACGAGTAACGCCTCGGGCTTTCTCGTCTGCTTTATGGGCTACGTAGGTGTCAAGCAACTCGTCAACCTGTGGCTGCATGTCTGTCGGTACAACGAACCGTGCATCAGCTGTTGGCACAAATATTACGTTCAACTGGCTAGGTAATTTGCTGCCAAATGAGGCCTGCTCTCGAATCTGCTGGTAGAGCTGGTCAAGTTTCTGGTAGCTACCTTTTTTAACGTAGTCTGCCATGGTCTGCCCACACAGCTCGTAGACAACATCTGACTGGTACTCCAAAGCCTCAATAACAGCATCGAGCAAAATAGCGACACGGTTTGGCAGAAGTAGGCCTCGATCGTTTGTCTGCTCTCCTCCGTCGTGGAAAAATCCGTTCGTTTTTAACTCAACAGCAGCTGCTTCAGGACGGATGCCGGTTACGTGGCCATCAGATTGCATGTACCGGTTAAACTCAGGCATGATGCCCTCAGCTACGATTGCCACCACTTCGCGCGTGATCTCGCTGTAGCGCAGCATGTAGTCGGTCTGAGTTTCGAACCTGGCTACGCCCGGAAAGGCTGCTCGCAGAGCTCGATTATGTAGCTCCACAAGTGGTTCGCCATGTTGTGCCTCGACAGGAGATATGGTCGGCAATGTTTCAACGACTGTGTGGCTGACACTCCGGGTGGCAGCCTTAGGAGCTACCTGCTCCACGCTGCCGCCAACAATGACATCTGCGGGGTGATAAATAGTATCTCGGCCGGTCATCATCCGGTCGCTAATCATGTGACGCAAGCCCAACGCCATAGTGGTCAGGTTGCCATCACTAAAATTGCCTACGTGTGGTGTTCGCAGCACGGGCAAGCCTAGTTCATCTTGAGCGACGAGATCGTTCAGGCTGACGCTCGCATCGACGCTGAGCGTTAAGCCTTCGGTCGGGTTCGGTGGTCTATTTGGTTGATTCATTGTGGTTCCTTTCTTGTTGCGTTCCATTAAAAAAGCCCTGGGGAAATCCGCAGGGCTTATTGGGTTGCTTTGTTGTATTAGGTGGTGAGTGCTTCGCTCCCATTACAACGCCAATAAGCCTGCGGCATCCAGCAGGCCTTGATAAAGAGGCGGTGATATGTGGTTTGCAAAGTAACCATGTGGCTAAATATATCACACTGCAAAGTAAACGCAAGCCTAATATTGCAATTTATTGATTATTATTGTAGAGTAATTCTGTTCCGCACTATGGGACGTTAACAATCCATCCATCATCCAGCCGAGGAGGCGCATCATGCGCATTGCCTTTCTTGTTAGTGCCACTGAGTCGGGGGTACTGCACATCGAGTGTGACCAGGTGCTTCACAGCACGACCAGTGACCTGAATGCCTACAAGAATGCGTGGGGCACGCACAACAGCGTCGACAGCATCAACTACGCCCAGGGTGGCACCACCATCATCTTCAGCAACACCAGCACTCGCAGCAACATCTCAGCTCAGTTGGCGGCTATGCTCTGCGCCCTGCTGAGCAGCGACACAACCGGCGTCGAGCACGTCCGTGTGACGACCTACACGTTGGAAGTCCACCACAGCCGAGCAGTTCCCGCAACTGAGCTCGAGGCGCTGGTCAAGCAGGCCTTGGCCGACTTGCGCCCACCGTGTTTGTTGGACGTGGTCAAGAGCACCGCTGAGTGGGATCTCCCCGACGAGCTCGACGGCGCCGGACTCGTGTCCGACGCGATGCTCGGCGGCACTCGCAATCCAGGCGAGCGTCGCGGTCTGTTCGGTCGCTAGGCCAAGGTTTGGCGCTACTGCGTCCCCCAGGACGTTGCTGCGCCACGGCGAGCGGGGGGAGTTGTGAGATGGCTTCGGCCTTCTCCTCCCCCCGCTTGGCCCATCAGGATGGATTGTTATTTCTTTTTACGATCGATGTGTTTTTCTTTGAAGACTAATCGAATGGGTGTTCCGGCAAAGTCGTGAACCAAGCGTAGTTCGCGCTCTAAGTAGCGTTTATAACTCCAGTGCAAGTTAGCTGTGTGAGCTCCAAAAACCTGAAAGGTTGGCGTCGCTTCGTCGGTTAGTTGCAGCATGTAATTAAGTTTTGGGTGGCGGTTTTTGAGCCCAGCTGGCGGGTGCTTTTGAATCATTTGTCCTAACCAACGATTGAGTACGGTGGTTTTGATTGTTTGGTGACGGCGTTCATCAATTTCCGTAACTAAATCAAGCAACTTGGCGACATTCTGCCCACTGACCGCGCTGGTGAAAATGAGTGGTGCCCACGGTACGAATTGATAGTCATGTTGTAATCGCGCTGCCAATTGGTCGTGTGTCCAGGCGTCCTTTTGCGCCGAATCCCACTTGCTCACCACCAACACCAGCCCCTTGCCCGCCTCTTTGATCATGCCGGCTATCTTTTGGTCGAGGGCGACACCGAGCTCGTTGACGTCCATCAACAACAAACAAACATCAGCCTCTTCGATGGCTCGTAAGCTCCGCATCACACTAAACTGTTCAATACCCTTCTCTATCTTGCCCGAACGACGAATGCCAGCTGTGTCCAGTAGTTCAATTTCACGGTTGTGGTACTTGATGGTGGCCCGATTTATGTCCCGTGTGGTGCCGGCGACATTGGCCACCACCGCCTGTTGTTTTTTGGCCAGTGTATTAAATAGATGACTCTTGCCGACGTTCGGGCGGCCCAGCAAAGCAATATGTAGCCGATCGTCTGCCTCCCGTATGGTCCGTTTGGGTAAACGGCTGGTGATTTCTGCTAGCAACTCTTCAATGCCCTGGCTTTGCGTGGTTGAGGTTGGCACCATTGGTTCGAGACCAAGCCGACGGAAGGTCGTGATGTCGTCATTGCGTCCGAGCAAGTCTGACTTGTTTATGACCAGTAAAGTTGGTGTTTTGCTCTGGCGAGCAAGCTTAGCAACTTTGCGGTCCTCGTCGCTAATAATCGTGTCGGCTTGTGCGACCACCAGAATCAAATCAGCTGAGTCCATGGCCTCAGTTATCTGTTCTTGAATGGTAAGTTCAAAATCATCTTCGGGCGCTTTTAACCCGGCCGTATCTACCAGCCAAAAGTCATGATCCTGCCAATGCACTTTGCCATACACCGAGTCACGTGTAGTACCGCTTTCTCGAGCGACGATAGCTTGATTAAACCCAACCAACCTATTGAAGAGGCTGCTTTTGCCAACGTTGGACCGACCAACGATTGCGACAATCGGTGCACCAGATGTCTTGTTTGCCATGTGCCTATACTAACAGAGGTGAGCTACATTGACAAGTACTAATAAAAATGCTAAAATTACTGATTATGTCAGACCGTAGGCGTCAGCAAGATAACCCTATTGGCCCCATGCTCCCAGAGCGACCAGCTTTGCAACGGACAGAACTGGGGCCGGTGGTGCATGCCCTGGGGCACCAAATTGCCGATTTGGCAGAGCCAGAACTCTTAGAAATGGCCTCAGATGGTGGCGTGGTATTGTACACTGCCAGCTATCGAGATTTTTCTCGGGAACTGGGCGGACCTATTTTAAACGTGCTGGATGGAATCATTGAAAACAACTTTTCATCCCCGGATCTCTGGAGAATTAATCGACTGCCAGTACGGCTTGGTATGGGGGCTCGAAGGCGCGATCTTACCTACGCACGCCGTACGAGCCTTTCGCTGATTGAGGGTACGGGTTCAGGTGTTGTGATGCCGATTAAATTGTATGGTTCACTTATAGCCCACGACATCATGTTATCGGAAGGCCCCGCTAAGTGTAGTTCTGTTCGTAGAGTAGAGCATAGATTGGAGCAACACCATGTCGACCCCGATCATTTTATTACCACTTTGAGTAGCCCAGCGGTGGATACGATATTGCGCACCATGGCACATGCACCGAATGGCATGTACGGGCCCAATTCGACAAACGTCCACACGGTAGGTTTACCAAGGTTTTTAAATCCAGCTGCTAGCGGACGTTTTGCTGAAGGGTTTCACCAGACTTCGATATCGATTTTTGATCATGCCCTTGGTGAAGAGCCCCGATTGAGCCAAGATTTTCTTGCGAAGAAAAAGCAACTGTTAACGAGGGCTCGTCGTGATGTGCCAAGCGGTGGCTGCCCAGTGCGCCATGATACCTTTACGGATATAGGCCCAGCTGCCCTTGCGCTATTCGATGAGCTTGACATAGACCCCGCAAGCCTCCCACGAGAGTCACTCATCTCACGGTATCGGCGCCTGGTAGTCGCCGTTGCACAAAAGGCATTGGATGCCCAGACAGTAGTGGAGCATGAAGATGAGTGAGAGTATACAGCCCGTAGGAGTTGAGTGCGACTTTCGAGATGTGCCTAGCCTAGACCATCGCTACGAGCACCCAAATTCACGAGCCTTTTTACAGCGAACGGAGCTCGGGCCGGTTGTGCACGCCATTGCGCATGCCCTTGCCCCAGCGATCGAAAAAGCTAGTATCGATAAAGCCGCTGTATTGCTGGGCGACACCCCCTTCAGCCATGATATCCGTCTAAATTACGCGTTTTTGCGAGTAGGTCGATGTATGGGCGAGGCGACGGGACTGGTGCTCGGGCAAACTATCTTTCCTGATTCAGCACAGCAAATCATCGATGCCTACCGACCAATCAACCCCGAAGAAGACAAACCAAAGGATGCCGATCCCAACGACCTCACTTTTCATGCCATGATGAAGGATGTGGTTTTGGAGGGAGCTCTATCTGGGGTAGCGATGCCGCTGCATGTCTATCGCAAGTTGACGCTACATCGCGCTGGGCTGATTTCTGGAGGCGATGAAGCCATACGGGCAAAAGCGCTCGCTCAGGCACCGTTTGTGGTAGATGAGGTGGTGCGAGATATGCGCAGCACGTGGTTTAATGATATTTTGCAGCAACTCGCCTACGCACCGAATGGGTTTTACGGTGCAGCCTCGAGTAGCCCTGGCGTTACGAATTCGCCTGACGTTTTGTCTGTTCACACAGTATTCGAAGAAACTGACGAGGGTTTTTTGCAGCTCAGTCAGGGTTTTGTCAGGGTTAAGAAGAGCGCTCTTAGAAAAGAAACTCACGATGGCCGGGAAAGCGGCGGCTGCCCAGTAAGGCATGGTGGGTATAAGTTGATTGGCCCGCTTGCCACCATGGCTTTGCAAGAGATGGGCATCGACCCGTCATTGTTACCTGTTGAAACGGCCATAAGCCGCTATCGTCGGTTAGTTGCCGACGTCATAGAAGCACTAGGCAATCAAAAAGGTCCTGCTCATGAGTAGCACCGAACAACCACGGTATACAATCCCGGAAGAGGCGTGGAATCGTGCCCATACCCAACGTACAGAAATTGGCCCGATGATGCATGTTGCGGCCATGGCGATTTATGATCAACTAGACGAAGCCACTCAGGACCCATATTGGTGGATAAACCTACCGGAATCATTTGAACGGGAGCGTTTACGGGGTTTGGAGAGTTTTGGTGATCTGAAGACGGTTGCAGAAGGTGTGGAGACCGTGGCCGAAAGCTTGACGCGAGACTACGTTGCTACCGACCAGGCACCCCACATGGGCGAGTTGATTGATCAAAATCGGCGCAGTGGTTTAGACACGGATGGCCCGAGAGCTCTTGTATACTTCAATTACTGGGCTAATCGGCAGGAGGTGACGGAAAATGGCGCCCCGCCGATACCATGTGATGCAGTATATGAGGGTATCATGACTTGGATTGTTATGCCTATCCAAGCCTACATTGCCTTGCAAGCGCAGCGACGTTTCGGGACTAGTTTACTTAAAAGCACTGATGGGCATAATTGGCGCAAATACTCGCTTGGTGCCAGCAAACTGAATAGCGAGCATATGCGAAAAACATTGAGCAGTGATTGGTTTACTGATGGTTTGGAGGCGCTGGCAGCCGGTCGAAATGGCTCACTCGGTCGTACAAGTAGTAACACGGATGTAATTGGTCACCTTCCTTTGGCGCTGGATGGCCGACCGTGGCTGCTCCGGCACGGTCGACATCCGATCGTAAACCCTGAGGTCGTCGAACAGCTCCGCAAGACCATGGTTGAATCACGAAATCTCGAAGACGAGCCATTGGCCGGTTCGTCTGGATGCCCTGTTCGGTACCAGCGATTTCCAAAAATAGGTGATGTTGCCTTGGTCCAGCTTGCGGACTGGGGTATCGACCCGGAGACGTTGCGCAGCAGACACCAAACACCCATAGCTCGTGCTAGTCATTTGATAGGAAGGATCATTGATGATGTTTTTAGCGGTCGGACGCCACTGCAACCCACTGACCAGGCAGCAAAGACGCCGGTAGCTGATACTCGCCCAGACTGATTCGATGAAGACTAGTTACCTTGCAATCAACAGCGGCAAACGTACGCCTAATTTGCCGATTGCGGCCCTCGCTCATCGTTACGAGCCAGCTATGCTCTTTGCCGTGTAGTTGTAACTTACTTACGCCGTCATCTAGCTTGACGCCAGTCTGGATGAGTTGCTTATTGTGTGCGCTAAGTGGTCTGTCGATACCCACCTCGTAGCGTTTTTGTTTGCCAATACTCGGATGTGTCAGCCGATAGATCAGCTGCCCATCGCTGCTTAGTATAAGTAACCCAGACGAATCCTTGTCGAGGCGACCGGCAGGCTTTAGATCGTGGTACTTTGGGGGGAGAAGCGAATAGATAGTCGGACTACTACCCTGCTTTCGCCGTGAACATATGTAGCCAGCAGGTTTGTTGAGCAAGATGGTTGTGTGACCGGTGCTGTGTGTCACTTGGCGGCCGCCCACCGTTACTCTATCGCTAGCTTGTACTCGGTGGCTCAGTAGTGGCTGGGTGCCGTTCACCCTCACCTTGCCCTGTTTTATCAGCTCGTCAGCGCGGCGTCGTGATATGCCAAGACCTTGGGCGATAAAGGCGTTGAGGCGTGGCTCGTCCATCTCTTATGCGGCTGGAGCTGGGGGTGGCGTCGCGGGTGGTTCGGCTGGCGTGTCGGTGGTCTGAGCTGGGGGTGATGCAGGCGGAGGTGTTGGCGCTTCTGCATTTTTGATTTGCTCGGCAACAACTTGTTGCTCGTCGGTGCTACTGGCTGCAGCATCAACGAGGGCTTGGGCTGTTTGCTGGTCGGCGGGCTGAGCGGGGTCAGGTGCCGGTGCTGGTGCAGCGGGCGGGGGTGCTGGTTGCGCAGGTGCGGGGTCAGGTGCCGGTGCACCCTCCGGTTCTGTTGCCTTCTCATTTTCTAATAGGTGGTTCAAGTCTGGCCCGGCTGCAGCTGGGTCACTAATAGGAGCTATGACTTTTGGTTTACGGCTTGCGCTCTCGAGGTTGGCATTAGTAGCTGGCGCTGTAGTTTCTGGTGCTGGCGCAGGTGCGGGGTCAGGTGCCGGTGCTGGCACTGGCGCAGCAGGCTGGGGTGCTGGTTGCGCAGGTGCGGGGTCAGGTGCCGGTGCAGCGGCAGGATCTGCAACTGGCGCCCCTGCTTCTCCCAGGACTTCTTGGACGACCTTCACGACGTCCTCTAGGGTTACCTGCGACTTAACAAGGTATTTGTCGGCACCGAGTCGTTCGCCACGCTCGCGGTCCTCTACCTGGCTGAGAGCGGTCATCATTATGACTTTAGTGTCTTTGGTTTGGGGTGTGGCGCGCAGAATATCAAGCATGTCGAAGCCACTGATTTTAGGCATCATAATATCGCTAATAATCAGATCAGGCTTTTCGGCCACTGCCATACTGAGTGCTTCTTCCCCATCCTTGGCGCTGACAATATCGTAACCTTCTGCCAGCAGACGAGCGCCGTATATTTCACGCAAGTTGTTGTCGTCTTCAACTAAGAGAATTTTCTTCATGGCTTGATTGTACGCTACTGAGGAGTCAAGAGTCAAAATGGTAGCGGTTAGCTACTTAACAATTACCTTCTGCGCCGGCACTGCTGGGCGGGGCTTTCCTGGGACAGGCGCCGCTTTAGCGGCAGCTAATGTGTTGCTTGTGGCCGTAGAGGCCTGGGGGATGGTCGCATCCGGCTCACGTATGCGAGGGATGCTGACCGTAAATTTGCTGCCATGGCCTAGCTCGCTATCTACCAAGATATGGCCGTGATATAGATCGACAATTTTACGACATATGTATAGGCCAAGACCGGTGCCACCAACTTGACGAGTAGCGGAGTTATCGATTCGGTAGAATTTTTGGAATAGGTGCGGAATGTCCTCATCGGCAATACCGGTGCCCGTGTCAGTTATGCTCGCCTGCACGGTGGTATCATCACCCGACAGGCTGATACTGATCGACCCCTTCGCTGTGTACTTAACGGCGTTGTCGAACAGGTTAGTGAAGACCTCCCGAATACGTTCAGGGTCAACTTCAACATAATACAAGGGTACGATCACTTTATTATCGGTAGGATTGACGTTTTGATCGCCAATCGTAAACTTCAACTCCAACCCCTTTTTATTGGCAGTGAATCGCCACTGTTCAACTAACTCGTGAAAGACCGCACCAATCTCTATAACCTTTGGGTGATTCTCTAGTCGGCCATCTTCAGCTTTAGAAATAGTTAAGAGGTCCTGAAATAATTGTCCTAAATGCTGCGTGGCGCTGTGTGCCTTTTCGAGATACTCCTTGGCTTTGCTATCAATTTGAGATACCGCAGGGTTTAAAGCGAGTGCTAGAAATCCTTCAATCGCAGCAACTGGTGTGCGCATCTCGTGAGATGCGGTGCTAATAAATTCTGCGCGCTGGGACTCCTCTTCGTGCTGTTTACTAATGTCTCGGATAATTGCAATTGCCCCCACCAGACTACCTGTCTGCTGCCGGACGATTGGCGAAATTGCCAAGTAGACAAAGATTTTTTTGCCACTTTTGGTGCCTAAACGTAGCTTGTCGTCAGTGATGTGCTCTTTGTACTTGAGCACTCGTGCAAATGGGTTGTCCCCTTCGGAAAGGGCTTTTTCGTGCGAATCAAAAAAGCTGATCAAACTACGATAGTCTATGCCAAGCGCTTCATCGACGTGCCACCCAGTTATGGCAGCTGCAGCCGGGTTGAATAGCTGGATGGCGCCCTCTTTGTTGATAACAATCACCCCGTCGGCGATTGATTCAATAAGAATTTCAGACTTGAGCTGCTCTTCTTTGAGCATGCTGTCCAGGCGTTCGATACGTGAGCTTTCTTGGTCGGTTTGGGTGTATTGTTTGCGGAATAGCAACCAGCCAATCACCCCACAGAGCGCGAGTGCTGCAATGACGGGTGGGCCGTACGCAGCGTCGCTGACTGATGTCCCCCCCGCGGCAACCACAACAAAAAATACCAAATTAAAGCACACAAAAATTGCTGGTGTCATGGGGCCCAAGCTAGCGGATAGCAGGATGACCAACGCCCAAGGTATCCAGACCCAGCTGCGGTAGCCACCACTCTTTTCGGCGATAACTGCAAAACACGCCAAGGTCATGATTGCCCCGACCGTGTGCGACCACCAGATGGTCCGCTCTCTTATGAACGGGTATATAAGGATGGTGTAGATGATTTGGCCGCTGGCCACAATGGCAATAACTATGTCGATGCCAAAATGATTAATCCAAGCCGGTGGTTGGGTAAGTAAGTAATTGGCACTAAAAGCCGCCAACAGAGCGGCTGCCATCGCAGTATGCCACAGTTGAATTGCCGTGAGCCATTTAAGTCGAATATGGTACATGATTAAGCACTACTATTATGGCCGCTTCTGGCCCTCAGGGCAACAGATAGTCCTTGAAGGCTACTGTAACCTGGGTTATCATGGTGCCTCATGAGTGAGACAGTGACCGCATCAACAAGCGAATCGTACCGAGACGAATCGTACAAAAACCAAGACCCAGAGCTTTGGCGCGTTCTGGCTAACTGTCTTGGTGCAGATCCTGATTTATTTTTCCCGGAACGTGGTGCCGGCACAAAAGAAGCTAAAGCCGTATGTAGCGGTTGTGAAGTTCGTGACGATTGCCTTGAATATGCGCTAGAACGTGGCGAAAAGCACGGCATTTGGGGCGGTTTGAGTGATCGCGAGCGACGGCTGATTGTCCGGTACCAACTAGCGAACACGCCATATAGTGTTGTTTTGCGTGGTGCTGATGTAAAACTTCAGCGTGGCTCACAGAGCTAGACCGGCTTTAACAGATGTGCTACGCTGTCATGCGTCAGTCATCTGGCCCCGTCGTCTAGCGGTTTAGGATATCTGGTTCTCATCCAGAAGATCGCGGGTTCGAATCCCGCCG
>CAZTXC010000029.1:0-10506 GCA_964617855.1 uncultured Candidatus Saccharibacteria bacterium
TAAAAAAATACTGGTGGGTTCCGGGTGTTGGTCTACCGGTAGTGCTGATTACTATTTTGACCCTCATGCACGTACGTCACGTACCATTTTGGGATCAGTGGGAATTCGTAGATTTGCTTAAGAGCCACGCCAATCATACGCTAAGTTTCGACGACTTTTGGCACCAGCATAACGAACACCGCATTTTCTTCCCTCGCATCATCATGTTCCTCCTGGCGATGGTGACGCGATGGGATCCATTTTGGGAAACTGCCGTTAACTTGGTTCTGGGCTTCGGCCTGTTAGCGGTTATGTTGGCAATGATCAAACAGAGCTTCAAAGGCACAGCTCGTATTTGGCTGAGTGTTTTAGCGAGCGTTATGGTGCTATCGCCTATGCAGTGGGAGAACTGGCTATGGGGCTGGCAAATTCAATGGTTCCTAAGCCTCTTAGCGGCAATGGGTGCCGTGTTTGCACTGACCAGGCCCAAGCTAGAGCGTAAGCATTTACTGTGGGCGGTTGTTTGTGGTTTGCTTGCCACCTTCTCGTTGGCGAATGGTTTTGTCGTCTGGGCTTTGGGAGTGATTTTGCTCGTGCTCCGCAAGACTGACTTGCGTGAGAAAGTTGTCTGGCTGGTGGTGGGAGCTGTCTCGATGGCAGCCTACTATTTCAACTACGTCAACCCAGCCTATCATCCAAGCAAGACCCTGTTCTTACATGAACCAGTCAAGTTTGTGCAGTACGTGGTTATTTACCTCGGCTCTTCGCTAAGCACAATCCACCACAGTCGGTTTTTGACTGGCCTGATGGTGTTAATCGTCTTCTTGAGTAGCTTTGTGTATTTGTGGAGGCAAGGAAGGTCCACCCAAAAGGCCATGTTGCCGTGGCTTGGGGTTAGTCTATACGCTGGAGCAGGGGCGGTACTGACGGGCGTATCACGACTTGGGTTTGGGCTAGAGCAAGCCGGGACCAGTAGGTACACATCAGTCAGCCTATTCTTTGTATTGGCAACTGTTGCTATGAGTATTCAAGTCTGGCAACACTTGGGCAAACAAGGGTCATATCCTAAGTACGCCAAGCCAACTGGATTACTACTGATTGCGTTCGTGGTTGTTACCACGTTGGCGCGCTATAACCATGGTATATATCAAATGCAGGGTCAGTACGCACACATGAAGAATGTAGAAAAATGCCTGATTACGGTCACCGATCCAAATGACCCATGCTTGACGCTCACCTATCCAAATGGCCCTGTTACCTATACTCGTTTGCAGTTCTTGCGTCAGTTCAATTATGGCGGTCGTGTGGACTTACGAGCCGATTGTTTCGACCCTCAGACCTAAGCTTCAATTTGCTTTTTGTAGTCGCCGCGAGACAACCACTTTTCGAGCAAGCAGTAGAGAATAATAAAGAAGTAGCGACTACCCATTTCTTTTAGTTTTAACTTTGCTTCACCCGCTTTGCGGTTGGTCCAGTGGTTGGGCACAACCGTATAGCTGTAGCCCCGCACAATCGACTTGAGTGGTAGTTCGACCGTTAAATTAAAATGGTGACTTAAGAATGGTTTGAGGCCATCGAGTGTCTCACGTCGGTATAATTTGAATGCATTAGTCACATCGTTATATCGAATACCAAACAATACCTTAATGATGCCGTTGGTGAATCGATTAAGAACGAGTTTTACCTTTGGGTAATCAAAGGTTTTGCCACCGCGAATCCAGCGGGAGCCAAACACCGCGTCGTAATTGCCCTTGACCATGGTTTTGTAGTAGTTCACTAAATCAACAGGACGATCGGACATATCAGCCATGACCAAGGCTACGCAATCACCAGTGTAGTTTTCTAAACCGGCGCGGCAAGCAAACCCAAACCCATTCGGAGGCACGTTATTGATATAGCGAACCTCTTTGAGACTTCTGCTCAGTCGTTTGAGAATCTTTTCGGTGTCATCGGAACTATTATCGTTCACCACCAATATCTCGTGCGGAATCTTTTGCTTTCGCAACTCTTTGCTAAAACTTGTGACGGTGCTCTCAATTGAACCTTCTTCATTGTGGGCCGGAATGACAATGGATAGCGTGGGTTTACTCATGAAAGAATTGGCTTAAGATCGGCCTCATTGGCTTTAATCCACTCATAGATATCTTGCACAGTGGCCTGAGCGTCTTTTTGCCACTTCAGCCCAGACTTTGTAAGGAACTTTGTGCTATCAGTTATGAAGAAGCGAAGATCCGCGGGTCGATCCTCAACCACTTGAGTGATGTCAATTGTGTTGCCAGTGGCTTCTTGACACTGCTTAGTAAGTTCTTGCAGCGAGACGCTGTTCTCGAGGCCCCCACCAATGTTGTACGGCTCACCTATATAATCGTCAAAGTTCTCAAGCTGGGCTTTGATAGCGGTGAAGAGGTCGTCGATATGAATGAAGTCGCGCACTTGTTTGCCTTCGCCGCCGTAACCAATGTAGCTAAGTGATTGCTTAAAGTAGTGTTTAGCTACCCAAAGCACGAATACTCCCTGGTCAACTTTACCCATTTGCCACGGACCAGTGATCACCCCACAACGATCGATAATAGCCTTCATGCCATACGTATCTACATACTCCTGAATGAATAGTTCCGATGCTAACTTGGTTGCACCATACAACGATCGTGGCTTATCGAGCGGGAAGTTTTCCGCAATTCCGCGACTGGAGGCGCCGGGTGCTGATTGGTCGTCGGATATCTCGAACCGAGTGTCGGTTTCTTTGAATTTGAGGTCGTTAATTGGCTGCATAGGGTAGATGCGGCTGGTCGACAAGAATAGTACGGCAGCGTTGTGTTTGCGAGCAACTTCTAGGCAGTTTAGTGTCCCGCTTAGGTTGGTGTTTATTAGGTACTCCGGGGAAGAATCGATACCGGCCAATACGGATGGCTCGGCTGAGCATTCGATGAGCAAATCGAATGACTCGGAAGCCAAGTCTTCTTTATTGCGAATGTCGCCGTGCACAAATTCGATACCAGCCTGCTTAAGCCGGTTGATGGCTAATTCTGATCCCCGACGCTTGAGGTTGTCTAGACAAGTGATAGAGACGTCTGGATAGGCGTCCTTGAGTTTTAAGGCTAGGTTTGAGCCAACAAAGCCAGCACCACCTGTTATGAAAATGGATTTAAATTTCATGAGCCAGGCACTCGTACTGCTGCACACATCTCTTTTAGTATGGCGTCGATGTCGTATTTAAAGTCCCATTTGGGATAATGCTTTTTGAACTTGGACACATCCGAGATGTACCAAATGTGATCGCCAATGCGGTTCTCATCCGACAGCTCGTAATTGGCTTTCTTGCCAAAAATTTTCTCGATTTTCTCAATGGCTTCTAACATCGAGATGTTTGAATTGCGTGCGCCGCCCATGTTGTAGACTTCGCCCTGGCGCGGGTTTTGGTAGAAGTGCCAAAAAGCGTTTACTAAATCCTCAGAATGGATATTATCGCGCACCTGCTTACCTTTATAGCCAAAGATGGTGTACTTCTTACCGGTAGCAATGCACTTAATGAGGTAGGCCAAAAAACCGTGTAGTTCAGCGCCAGAGTGTGATGGACCAGTTAAGCAGCCACCACGGAAGACGGCAGTCTTAAAGCCAAAGTATCGTCCGTACTCCTGCACCATTACGTCTGCTGCGACTTTTGAGGCGCCAAAGATCGAGTGCTTAGAGTTGTCGATGCTCATGCTTTCGTCAATGCCATTGTAAAACTTGTGGTCTTTGGGCAACTCCCAACGTTTTTCGGTTTCGATGAGCGGGAGTTCGTTCGGCGTATCACCGTACACCTTGTTAGTTGAGGTGAAAATAAAGACTGCCTCTGGGCAGTGGAGGCGCATGTTCTCTAGCATTACTAACGTGCCCTGCGCGTTGACGCTAAAGTCGGTAAAAGGTTCCTTGGCGGCCCAGTCGTGAGATGGTTGGGCCGCGGTATGAATGATTACATCAAACTTATGTTTCTTGAATATCTTGCCTACCGCTTCGTTGTCGCGAATATCGACATTGTAGTGGGTGTATTTGGTTTTTAGGCTTTTCTCTACCTTTTGACGATTCCATTCCGTACTAGCCTCATCGCCAAAAAAATAACTTCGCATATTGTTGTCGATACCAACGATATCAAAACCTTTTTTTGCAAAAAACTTTGCTGCTTCGGATCCAATTAACCCCGCAGAACCTGTGACAAGTGCTTTCACGATTACCCCCGATACATAGATACTAGTTGCTCGTTTAAGTATATGAAGGCCGACCCCAAGAGTCAAACTAGACCGTTGTGATTGCGTGTTAGTCGAAGCTATTTTACAATAAGCATAATGATTATCACCGTTGTTGGTACTGGTTATGTTGGCCTCGTGACTGGTACGTGTTTTGCGGAGCAGGGTAACACAGTAACTTGTGTTGATATTGACGCCGAAAAGGTTTCAGCCATGCAGGCTGGCAGGGTTCCGATCCATGAACCTGGTTTGGACGAGTACTTTGCGCGCAATGTCGAAGAAGGGCGCCTGCATTTTACAACCGACCTCAAGAAAGGACTCAAGGATACCGAAGTAGTCTTTCTAGCCCTGCCGACACCCGAGAGCGAAGACGGTTCGGCCGACCTGTCATATATCCTCAAAGCAGCCACCGATATCGGTAAAGTACTCGATCACTACGCCGTTATTGTAGATAAGAGCACGGTGCCCGTTGGTACGGCAAAGAAGGTACGGGCGGCCATCGCCAAAAATGCTAAGACGGCATTTGATGTTGTGTCTAACCCAGAGTTTTTGCGCGAGGGATCAGCACTAAAGGACTTCCTTGAGCCAGACAGGGTAGTGATTGGATCATCATCCAAAAAAGCGGCAGAGGTAATGAAGCGGCTGTACCACCCCCTGCTTCGCACCAACAATCCCCTGATAGTTATGAGTGAAGAATCGGCCGAGATGACAAAGTATGTAGCCAATGCTCTTTTGGCTGCTCGTATTAGCTTTATGAACGAAGCGGCTAACTTATGTGAGCTCGTTGGTGCCGACATAAACGATGTGCGAGCTGGGGTGGGCACCGATTTTAGAATTGGCCCCAACTTCTTATTCCCAGGCCCGGGCTATGGTGGTAGCTGCTTCCCCAAAGACACTGCCGCGTTGCTCCACATGGCTACTGCAGCAGGTTCGGAGTTCGGCACTGTCAAAAGTACCATGGCTGCCAATAAACGACAGCAGCTCGTCATTCCAAAGAAGGTTGAGCGTTATTTCAAGGGCAGTCTCAAAGGTAAGAAGTTTGCTATGTGGGGGCTGGCTTTTAAGGCTAAAACTGACGATATTCGCGAATCACCAGCGCGAGCTATGATTGCTTACCTCACCAAGCATGGCGCAGAGGTTGTAGCCTACGATCCCGTGGCTATAGAAGTCACCAAGCGAGTTGATGGTAGTAATAAGCGGCTGTCATTTGCCGAGCAGCCATATGATGCCCTTGATGGAGCAGATGCATTAATAATTGCCACCGAGTGGTCTGAATTTCGAGCACCCAATTTTGCCGAAATCAAAAAACGTCTCGCAAGGCCGGTTATCTTCGATGGCCGCAACCTGTATGACGGGCCCGAGCTGGATGAGCTCACTAAACTAGGATTTCGATACGAGAGTATCGGGCGGGCAACGGTTGGCTAATGGCACGTAAAAGAAACATTCTCATTACTGGCGGAGCTGGTTTTTTAGGATCCTACCTGTGCGACTACTACATTGAACGGGGTGACAACGTATATTGCGTGGATAACCTGTCGAGTGGGTCTCGGAGTAACGTTGCTCATCTTACGAGTAACCCTGGCTTTACGTTCCTTAAACATGACATCGTTAAGCCGTTGCCCAAGCGAATCCAGGACATTCCGTTTAACATCATCCTAAACATGGCTTCACCGGCCAGCCCACCGCACTACCAGCGCCTAGCCGTGGAAACTTTGATGGTCGGTTCGATAGGCACCCAGCACATGCTTGACCTAGCTCGTCGCCATAAGTCGCGCTTCTTCCAGGCGTCAACGAGCGAAGTGTATGGCGACCCCGAAGTGCATCCACAGCCCGAAACTTACAAGGGCTCAGTGAACCCATACGGTCCGCGTAGCATGTATGACGAGTCTAAGCGATATGCCGAGGCGCTTATATATGTGTATCGTGACAAATATAAGGTAAATACGGCAATCGCTCGGTTTTTTAATACCTACGGCCCGCGTATGGATCCGGGCGACGGTAGGGTTGTGTCTAACTTCATCTGCCAGGCAATTCAGAATCAGCCAATAACTATTTACGGCGACGGCACGCAGACTCGAAGCTTTTGCTACGTTGACGATTTAATTGCCGGCATCGTGGCACTCGTGGACTCAAATGTGGAGGGGCCAATAAACTTGGGGAATCCAGGCGAGTTTACCATGCTGCAACTAGCCGAAAAGGTTATCAAGCTAACGGGTAGTGCATCAAAGATTATTCATTTGCCGCTACCTGGTGACGACCCTATGCAGCGCAAGCCAGTCATCACCAAAGCCAAGAAGGAACTGGGCTGGCAACCCAAAATAAAACTCGATGCGGGCCTGACCAAGACGATCGAGTACTTTGCGGCTAAGATTTAACCTTGGCTGTGCTGACGAAGATAAATCGTTTGTATATTGGGTATGTCCAGGTAATTTGTAATGCCACAGCGAAAACTTTTGCTACTGTGTAGGGCAGCTTTACGACATGGGTAGCAAAGACAATGAATAGCACCGTAAAGGCATAGTTGAAACCCAGGATTGCGCTATACAAGATAGCGTGCTTTGCCAGGTCGGACTTTTCTTTGGCATTAAATGTCCATAGTCTGTTGACGGTAAAGTTAAAGATAATTGAAAGCCAGTAACTAACAGTAGCTGCGAGCACCAAGTTAACATCAAGAACGCCGTGCAAAAGTACTAGCACGATAAAGTCGATAGAGAAGGTGGTGCCACCGGTAATCAGATATTTAACCACCTGTATGGCCAGCATTTTTTTGACGAACTCGATCACTTTAGTAATTAGACTCACAGGGATCTCGCCTTATTCTTCGTCTTTAATTAAACTGGTCAGATATTTACCATACCCACTTTTGTGTAGCGGTTCGGCAAGCGTGTGTAACTGGTCTTTAGTAATGAACCCTTGCTGATACGCAATCTCTTCAATGCAGCCCAACTTTAGGCCTGTTCGTTTTTCAATCACTTCAACATACTGGCTGGCTTGCATCATCGATTCGAATGTTCCAGTGTCAAGCCAGGCAGAGCCGCGGTCTAAAATCTCAACTCGCAGCTTACCTGCTTTTAGGTACTCGTCATTAATGGAGGTGATTTCTAGTTCACCGCGGTCACTCGGTTGAATTTTTTTAGCAATCTCAACCACATCGTTGTCGTAGAAATATAGGCCTGTGATTGCGAAATTTGATTTTGGTTTGGCGGGTTTTTCTTCAACAGACAGTACCTGCTTATTGTCATCGAACTCGACGACACCGTAGCGTTCTGGGTCGGACACACGGTAGGCAAAGACGATACCGCCATCCGGATCGGCACAATTGGTCAGCACTTCGTCAAAACCATCGCCATGGAAAATGTTATCGCCGAGCACCAGTGCCACTTTGTCGTCGCCAATGAATTCTTCGCCGATGATGAAAGCTTGGGCCAAACCATCCGGCGAAGGTTGGACGGCGTAGCTGAGGTTAATGCCAACTTCACTTCCATCGCCGAGTAAGCGCTTGAAGCTTTCGCTGTCCTGTGGCGTGGTGATAATAAGAATATCTTTGATGCCAGCTTGCATGAGTGTGGCCAAGGGATAGTAGACCATGGGTTTGTCGTAGATAGGCATGAGCTGCTTGCTTATACCTTTGGTAATTGGGTACAGGCGAGTGCCTGAGCCACCCGCTAAAATAATGCCCTTCATTCTGCGAGCTCCTTCTTTATATAGTGGGCTAAATCTTCGCGCCAATCTACTGGACTGAAGCCAGTGGATTGAATCTTGTCGAGTGACAGGGTGCTTTGCAGCGGACGCGGGGCAATGCCTTCCTTGCCAGCGAAGTATTCCTTGGTCGTTGTGTTGGTTACCGTAAGTTGGTCAAAGCTGGCCAGCTTGAATATCTCGCGAGTAATGTCAGCCCACGACACTGAGTCGCCTGAATTGCTGACGTTATATGTGCCAAAGGGTGCGTGTTTTTCGAGCAGGTGCTGGGTTGCAGCAACGAGTTGCTTGGTGAAGGTTAGTCGACCGATCTGGTCATGCACAACACTTGGCGAAATACCTTTTTGGCCAACACCAATCATGGTGCGGACAAAGTTTTTGCCTTCGCCAATCACCCAGCTGGTGCGCAGTATGTAGTGCTTGGGTAGGGTGCTGACGATGGCATCACCGGCGGCCTTACTTGCACCATACACTGACAATGGTGCGAAGGGCTCGTCTTCGGTGTGAGGGCTTTGAGTGCCGTCAAAGACATAGTCAGATGAGATGTGCAGCAAGGTGATGTCGTTCTTGGCAGCGACTTGTGCCAAGTAGCCAACCGCAGTGGCGTTAACCTTCCACGAAGCAACGCGACCCTCAGGTGATTCGGCCCCATCGACGTTAGTAAAGGCGGCAGCATTCAATATGTACTTGATGCCGGTCCAGTCAAATGCCTGTACGCTCGCCTGGTTGGTTATGTCAAGCTCATCAATATCTGCTTTTTGTGCGCCCGGGTAGATAGCCTGCAATGCCAAGCCGAGCTGGCCATTAGCCCCAACGATAAAGATTTCTGTGTCGTTCATTGGTCTCCCTCATATGGGTGGGCATCAACAAGTTTTGGGTGCGCTGCATCGCGGTCAGACATGATTGCTTCTTCGAGTGGGATTGGCCAGTCAATGTCGAGGTCTTCGTCCCCGAGGTTCACAAAAGTGTATTTGGCGTACTTCTCGGCGCTCCAAAAATCATTGACGTTATAGAAGTAGTACGTGTCATCTTCGAGTACTTGAAACGAGTTACCCACGCCACGTGGTAGGAAAATCGCGGTTTCGTTGTCTATCTCGACCGTTACTTTTTTACCAAATGAGTCGCCGGGTCGCAGGTCGACGTAGGCCGCAAAAACCTTCCCTTTAACAACACTGATGTACTTGTCCCATGGCTCGGCGTGGATACCACGAGTAACACCTTTAGTTTTATTGTAGGAAAAGTTTGTTTGAACGACCTCGAAGCTTTCGGGGAAGCCAGCTGCTACCAACTTGGCTTTTTGGAACTTCTCCTGATACCAACCGCGATCGTCGCCAATGGCGTTGACGGTAATAATGAGTAGACCCGGGATTTCGGTTTTTTTAATACTAAATTCACAGGTTGGCAGGCTCATGCTTGACCCGACTTTGCATACTTAGCCTCGGTGGCGTCTTTTTGCGGCCGCCACCAATCTTCGTTGTCTTTGTACCATTGGATAGTAGCCTTGAGTCCATCTTCAAAGTTTTCATAGGTTGGCTTCCAGCCAAGTTCGGTGCGCAGCTTGGTTGAGTCGATTGCGTAACGCAGATCGTGTCCGGCCCTGTCGGTTACATGATCGTAGGCGTCAGCCGGTTGGCCCATTGATGTCAAAATGAGCTCGAATAGTTCTTTATTCGATTTTTCGCCATTCGCTCCAATCAGGTAGGTTTCGCCAGATTTACCCTTTTCTAAAATCAGCAACACGGCTGAATTGTGGTCATCAACGTGAATCCAGTCACGTACATTCAGGCCTTCGCCATACAGCTTGGGGCGCTCGCCGATTAAAATGTTAGTGATTTGTCGGGGGATAACTTTCTCGACGTGTTGTCGTGGCCCGTAATTGTTAGAGCAGTTACTAATAGTGGCCTCAACACCAAAACTGCGAACCCAGGCACGGACGAGGTGGTCGGAGCCTGCCTTGGTGCTCGAATATGGGCTCGATGGGTTGTATGGTGTCTCTGGTGTAAATTTGGCTGGGTCGTCCAATTCTAGGTCACCGTACACTTCGTCAGTAGAAATGTGGTGCAGGCGCTTTTTATGCTTACGGACAGCTTCGAGAATACGATAGGTGCCAATCAGGTTAGTTTCAACAAATGGCCATGGATCGGCTAGAGAGTTGTCGTTATGTGAATCGGCAGCAAAGTGGATAACGGCATCGTGTTCACCAACCAACCTGTCGACCAGATCTGCGTCGCAAATGTTGCCCTCAACGAACTGATAACGTTGCTCGTCTAGCCCCTCGAGGCTCTTGAGGTTCCCGGCATAGGTGAGGGCATCAAGCACCGTCACGGTAAACTCTGGACGCTCTTTGAGCACAAGATGCACAAAGTTCGACCCAATAAAACCAGCTCCCCCAGTCACTAAAAGTTTCTTCATAAAGCAAAGTAAGTATAGCCTGATTTTGACAACCAGAAAAGGGAGGTAGGGGCAGAAAAACAAACAGAGGTCGTGTAATTGACAAAATAGCAAAAAAGTATAGAATATTATGAGTTACGAGAGTTTACTCCTTGTGGCACCTCGACAAGCAAACCACACAACCCGAAAGGTCCAGCATGACCATCACCAG
>CAZTXC010000030.1:0-1211 GCA_964617855.1 uncultured Candidatus Saccharibacteria bacterium
GTTCCGTTCAAAGCCAAGTAGCGATCAAAGACACTCTCCTCTTTTCGTTTGTCGGCCAAGAATGTCTGATCGGCTACATAACTCTCAACTTCTTCCTCTTGCGTCATTGGCCGGCCATAGTTCTGCTCTCGTTGAATATTTCTCGCAGTGATATTAAGGCCCATGTCGGCTTCGTCGAGTGCTGTGCCATTACGAGACACCCCTTGGTGGCCGTTTTGCAGTGCGGATAGAACCAAGCCTCGAGCCAAGAATATAATTGCCACTTCTGCAATGACTTTCGTCGCCCCCTTCTTTGTGAATAACTGCGCCCCTTGAGCACCAGCCTCCTGAAGGGTTGCAGCCATTACCTTTCTTGTTATTGACCCGAGCGCTAACGTTTCGGCCTCTCGTAAAGCCGCAGCTTCACTGGCATTGATGGCAGCTCTACGGGCAAAATAACCGGCCACCCTGGTAGCAAAACCACCAACCGCTTCCTTGCCGGCTTCCTCGGCCGCGATCTGTGCTGGGGCAGATGGAGCGGTGATGACTTTAAAAACGATACTAGCAAGAGCTACCCCAACCCCTACCCAGGGTTCTGTTACAACGGGGCATATGTCTCTAGTTAAAAACGAGACAACTGAACTATTGAGAATTGATGCGAGAGTACCTTCGCTACCATAGCCGCCTGAAGAGTTTGTTTCTGGCCCTGGGTCAACCTCGCCAAGCGTGCCGCCACCGTTTCGTGCCGTGACTACAGAACCAGAACTATCACGAAACTTTCGGGAAACAGCACCAATTTGATCTGAATTTGCATCGCCGGTCATAAGTTGGTTCGCTGCCGTACTAAACCCAGCCCCAATGACTGCCAACGCTTGGTCGGTGGCGTCAATCTTCTCCAGTGATTTCGAGTCGGTGCCTTGGAAAATGAGGCATAAAGGTACTGCAATTGCATAGAGCCCGCTTACCGTGCTCACCATCGTTTTTGCTGTACTACTCTTTCCTGCTTGTAGCACCTCTTTTGTGATTGCTTCGGTGTCTCCTTGGGCCAGCCTCTTGGCGCAGTCAAGCTCCTCTACGCAAGCTTGTGCAGACTTACTGGCCGCTTTTGCCGCATCGTCAACTTCGTCTACGCCGATGGTTGTTGGATCCTGGGCGGTTCGCTCGAACGAACGGGCTTGTTCGTTCACGTCAGATGTGACCGTGCTGCTTTCACCTGCTTCCGCGGCAGCCTT
>CAZTXC010000030.1:1311-10100 GCA_964617855.1 uncultured Candidatus Saccharibacteria bacterium
GGTTTTCTTGTGGGGATGCTGGATGGTTTTTCGGTGTAATTAAACTTTAGGACCTCATCACGACCAAGGTTCTGTAGTGTGCGGTTTGGACTAATACGGTCCAGCTTTTCGCTAACCGCTTTTGTTAAGCGAGCAGTTTTGGACACGTATGTCGTGTCGCCTGCCGCTGCAAGCTCGTCTGCCGTGGATAGCACCTCACTTGTGGCGACTTCGCTCACTCGAGTAGCCCGTGCAAAGTTGAAGGCCAGCATTGTTTTGTAGTAATGAACAATCTTGAGGTTGCCGAACAGCCCAAGAATAATAACTATCGCGATAAGTACCGGCGCAGAACCAGCCATAAACAATGCTATTTTTTTCTTTTTATCAGACGCTTTCGCGCGTAGTTTGCCCAAGCGTCCCTTTGGCTCGGTTTTGGCGGTTTCTTCGTTAAAAAGATCGCCGTCCTTGTCGTCTTTGCCACCACTCTTTTTATCTTTTTTCTCGCTTGTACCGCCACCCCCTAGGCTTTGGTCTTTATAGTAGTCTGGTTCCTCGCCATCCTCATCGTAGCCATCGGAAATGTCGTCAAAGGCTGCCCGCTCGTCGTCATTCAGGTCGACCGCATCATGGCTGCCGGGTTTGGCTTCTTCCATGGCGTACAAATCAGGTGCATCGGTGTCTTGATCGTCGTAAACCTTAGGCATAGGCTAATTGATTAGCTGGTTATATTCTACTTGTGCATTAGGTTGAATCGGAATTCCACCTTCAGTGCCAGTGAGTTCTCCACCTTGTTCAATTTGCTGTACCTGGGCTGGGTTGGTCGTGATGAGGCTTGTTTCGGTTGGGCTGGCAGTGATTTGGATGTGGACGTGGTTTTGGCCGGCAAAGAACAAGCCCTGCCCGACTGGGAACTGACTGAGTCGTTTCTGCTCCTCACTGGTTAACTTGAAGGTCGATGCCAGTACGTCCACGGCGCTGGTCGATTGTTTGAGTAAGATCTGCATCGAGGCATTTGCCACAATTGCCCGGCCCATGCGCGAGCCCATAAAGTCTTCGACGTCTTGTGTAATGGTGGTGAGCCCCAAGAAGTACTTTCGGCAGCGCTTAGCAATGCTAAACAAGAAGCTTGCTGAGTCTTCGTACTTCATTAATTGCCAGGCTTCGTCAACAATCAAAAGTCGTTTACGTTTGTCGCTCTTAGTCTTGTTCCAGATGTAGTTAAGAACAATGTACATAGCTACCGGGCGCAGTTCGTCTTCGAGGTCACGAATGTTAAAGACGACCAGCGCATTGTTGATGTCTACGTTGCTTTGCTGTGAGAAGATGCCGGCAAAGGTTCCACTGGTGTATTTGCGCAAACGCTGGGCTAGTTGTGGCCCTGTACCACCCATATGTAGCAAAGTGTCGTACAGGTCGTTGATAGTTGGTGGTGGCGACTTATGGGTTAGTGGATCGGTTGTGATGCCAGCGGCAGCGTAGGTTTCGATGAGGGCTTGGTCTAGGTCGGCCTCCTCACTCGGGCTCAGTGCCGGCGCAAACATGCCGGCGCTTTCGCCTGCCATCTGAGCCTGTGCCCCACCCATCATTAGGCGAAGCAAGCCGTGCAGTGTGATGAGGTTAGATCGCAGCGCGTTGTCGCCATCTTCACTGTCGATAACTTGTGGCAGGTCAAACGGGTTAATGCGGGTTTGCGAGTTTAGGCTCAAGCGAACGTATGAACCTCCAACCGCTTCACACATGCGCTGGTATTCGTTTTCTGGGTCGATGATCATCACTTCGATGCCTAACATCATGCTGCGCAACGCCTCTAACTTAACAGTGAACGACTTACCGGCACCAGCCTTAGCAAACACCACCGAGTTGGCGTTCTCGAGCGTGAATCGGTCAAAGATAACCAACCCAGAGTTGTGCATGTTTATGCCGTACAGAATGCCGTTCTCTTGGCTTAGGTCGGCGCTAGTAAACGGAAAACTCGTGCTAATGGCGCCCGTATTCATGTTGCGCCGAATCTGTAGCTGATCGCTGAGTTGGGGCAGTGTAGAGTTGAAGCCCTGCTCCATTTGAGCACTGGCCGGCTTGCTGTACACCAACTGTTGGCCAAGGATAGACTCAATCTTGTGATGAATAAAGTCCAGTTCTTCAACGCTTCCAGCGTAGATAGTGCAATACAACCCAAACCTAAAGAAGCGCTCCTCCCCCACCTGAAGCTTGTCTCGTAGCTCCTCGGCATCGAGAATGGCGGCTTGCTTACCTGGGTCGCGCACGCGCCCCTTCTCGTTATCAATTTGGATGCCCGCCTCGAGTTGCGATACCTTTTTGCGCAAGTTGTCCAGGACCACCTGGCTTTCTACCGGGTAAACGTAGATCGAAATATCTATTTCTTCATCGATGTTAATAATCGGGCTTAACCATCCTGTAAACAGCTGTCGAGGATAGCCATAGACGTAAAATGTGCGAGCGTAGCGAGTGCCCAATCGGAAGAATCCAGATTGGTACTCCAGGCTACTCGGTGCAATAAAGTCTCGCAGTGCGGTAACACCCTTTTGAAAGGCCTGCTCTACTTCTTGCTGTTCGCGAAGGCGCTGTTCTTGAGCGAGTTGAATTGGGTCTTTTTTCTTAGCCACGATTGTCCCCTAGGTTATTGTTAAGGTTTGGCTGGGGTGCTTCGCCTACTCCCTTGGTGACGATCGGCGCAGTTAGGTCGTTGAAGTTGTTAATCTGTTGGCGCGTCGCCGTGTCTGGGTTGTAAGCGTCGTAGTACAGCTCGATGAGTTCTTGCGTATCAAGTGGTAGCGATTGAATTCCCATTTGCGTGAGCCCATTCAACACAGCCTGGACCTGGTTGCGGAGTTCGGTCTTGGCTTTTTCTAGGCTGGCTTCGTCAATAACAATGGTCTCTTGCTTTTTGTTAAACCCGAAAATGTTGGTAATAAAGCTCTTACTCTTCTGTACCGCCTGCGCGGCGTCTGTTGGTGGAAAATATGGAATGACCATGTAGAATTTCTTGTTCATGATGTTGGTTTGTTGAGTAAGCACCTGCATAAACTCAATGTAATCCTCCATAAGCAACGCCAGCAACATGTTGTCGTGCTCGGTGCGAATTTTGTCCAGCTTTTCGAGATATGGCCGCATATCAACCTTTGAGCTCTTTATGTACACCTGGACGGGGAAATACAGTGCGTTCAAGAAGCTTTGGTAACTATACTCCACAGCCTCACGCTCCTGCTGGCTCATCAGGTCAAAGTTGATAGTCTTGCACATGATGACCGAGCGGAATGAGCCATCACTCATAATGACGATTCCGTCACGAATCTCGCTAATCAACAGAGTGTTCTGCGTGCTATTTGGGTTGGTCTTGGCTTGCGTGACCAGTGGCTGATCAGATGCGCCTGGTTGGCCAGCTGGAATTGGCCCTGTCCCACCGACAATTGCTGGTGTTGGCGCGCCAGGAATGGCTTGGCCGGCAGCCATTTGCGGGGTAACAGCGTACTGCGCCATTGGGTCTGGCGGAGTTATGGGCGCACTGGGCGGGGTCCCTCCCTGCGGCGTCTGATAAGGGTTTTGTTGTGGATTCATAAATGTAGCGTATTGTTCTAGCGCGCTGTTAGCGACATCGTAGGGGTAACTAGTGGAGGTTAATCACCACTTCATCACCATCACCATCACCGTGCACCACCCGGTCGGCCTCGTGCGCGATCGCTTCTACGCTTAAGTCATCGCGTTGCGCTAATCCTATTTTAGCAGACTGGGGTAGCGCTTCGGTAGTCTGCTTTTGGGTTGGTTCTGGTTTGCTTGGCGAGGTTTCAAGGTTGCCATGCATTGGTTGAATGACATGCTGCCGCATCTGTTGTGGATAAGGGTTGTAGATTGCTGCCGGTGAGTTAGCTTGGCTCAGGTCGGGTAATGGCTCTGGCGTTGGTTGCTGTGGTGCTGGGGCTACAACCGTAGGGCTCGGCTGAGCCATTGGTGCCGGTGGTATGCCTCCACCCTGGGCCACCTGATTCATTTGCTGAACAGCTTGCTGGCGGATAGTACTGGCGGCTTGCTGAGCAAGCTGATCCATGTGGTACGCGGTGCGATTATTAGCCGGGTCGAGCACATCGTCTGCGGCAGTAATGTCGAGGTCGGGGACGTCGCGCTGTAGTTGCGAGATACTCACGAGACGGTCGGAGTTTTGCATCCCGCTCTGCGGGTCATTAACGTAGGCGTTTTTAGTCGCCCACCCGCGACTATCAATAGTGCTCGCCAATATGTTGAGGCGTGAGCGAACTTCACTTTGATCCAGGTTGTTAGTGAGCTGAACCTCAACCTTTTTGGGGACCGTTATGCGCACCAGTTCTTCCATACCCGATTGGTCCCAGATGCGCTTGCGTGGCTTGAATAAAAAGCGCAAACGAGCACCCAAATAGACGTCCGTTGGTTGATCGCGGTGGAACGGAGCTGCCAGGTACCCAAACAGCGCCATTGGCGGGATGAACGGAATCATCAGCACCGGGTTGGCTCGCCCGAGCGTAAATGCCACATAGCCGAGCAGAATAAAGATGATGGTGAAGATAAACTGCTTGAGCGTTAACGGCCCGAGTAACTTATCTTCTGCTTCGACGTCTTGAGGTACTTTATATACTGCCATGTACTAAGCTCCGATTATGAGAAGTTCTGATCTGGTGGTGGTGTGTATACATCATTAGGGCCTCCGGGTTTTCGAGGATCGCCGAAGTCGCGACCGCGAGCATTTTTATTTGCGGACTGTTTGGCTTGCTCTGCTCGAGCAGCCGGACCAGCACCGGCCATGCCAGCGCGCCCCACGGTGTCTGTATCGATCTGATCGAACGTCTCGCCAGCGGCATCAATGTAACCCTCATTCTTACCAGTTGAGTAGTCTTTGGCTCTCTCAAGCTCCACAAGTACCTTTCGCGCGCCATCCATCTTGCTTTGATCTTGGGTGTGTTGACCTTCTTCATATTCTTCAGCGAATGCAGAGGTGATGTTCTTGACGTTACGCTCGTTACCACGAACAACCGAGGTTGTGTCCCCCGTAGCATAGCCACGAATATGCGCCGCCCTCGTGGCCTTTGCGCCGGCTCCCTCTACACCACCAGTCCTAATGTCATCCATCAATTGATCTGATGTGTCGCTTCTGAAGCTGCTCATGCCCTGCTCGGCCCGACCAAGCGAGATATCGTCGGTTGAGATGTCGGAGATGTCGTTTCGACCAACGGTCTTAGAGTAGGCATTGTTGAAGCCGCGCATGGTATCTTCAATGTTCTGGCTACCACGACCAACTCGAGCGAATATCTGGCGGGCGTCCTGGGCGTCTTCCACATCCGTTTTGTTGAGAACCATTTGCTGGGCTGCAGCGTATTGTGAAGCCTGGCTGAAGCCAATTGTCGAGCGCACCGAAGCGGCCGCTTTTTCGGCTTTAGCACGGGCTTCATCTGCGCTAAGGCCACCACCTTTCGCCGATTGATAATGTGCCGTCAAACCTGCAACAGCTGCCTGCTCGTTTTCGTAGGTGGCAGCACGGAGCATATCTTTGTCATGCTGGTTGGCCATAAAGGTTGGGTCCTTCATCTTGTCTGCAGCAGCTTGGCGCACCTGGTTACCCATGGCCATTTCTCGTCGACTCGAATCTAACCCGTAGCGCCCAGCCATTCCTGTGCCATAGCCACGGCCAACGGTGTTAAGCGACCTACCAAACGTACGACCCATCACGCCGGCCTCGTCAAACCGTTGCCCCTGCTTGAACTTGGCGAAGTTCTGGGCCACTTTGGCATCACGATTCTTGCGGGCTCGGTCTACTAAGCCGCGGCTCTTATCGTTGACAAACCCTCCAAGGTTGCCAATTAAGCCACCAGCGAATTTAAAGGTTGCTGGTATAAGGAAGTACGGCGCATAGACGGCAATGAAACCGATGACCGAGTAGAAGAAGCTAGGAGCGTCACTAGCTGCCCCAAGTTCGTTGCCTTGGGCGATCGTTGAACCAAAAATCCGCCCCATGGCTATGAGCATGATAATGAGTGGATACATCATCAAGCCCTTGGAGAAGAAATCCCACCATAACTTTGCTAGCTTTTGTGTTTGGGGTAGCACGAAGGCGGTAAAGGCCAGTGGAGCCGTAACAATTAGCAGTAGCAATAGTGCCTGTCGCGCGACTAAAACGAAGAAGGCTGTGAAAACAGCTAGCAATGCAGCCAAAAAGAGAGGTAGGAATACGGCAAACGCACCAGCAATGACGATACCTACAGCCGTCGCTCCGCTCAGTAGGGCTGCGACACCGGCGGTACTATCGCTCAGGCCTACTTTGAGGTTCGCGGAACCGCCAAACGGAGCATACATAATACCCTCGATGTCTGCCCCCAGGATGTTGGTGAGCTGTACCATGTACGTACAAATAAGCCACGAAAATTGCACCGCTATCACGGCAATTAATAACCGAGGGAGAGCCTTTTTAGCGGTATAGGCACTAACGATCTCGATGCTCAAGGCCTGGGACAATATAATCACCAGGGCGATGATCACAAAGAATATGTTTGCTAAGGTCTTGAACTGAACCCAAATAGTGTAAATTCCGCATTGCTTGCCAGAGCAGTTTGGGTCGCGTACGAGTATCTGGGAGTCCTGAATTCTCAGCAGATCCACTAGCTTGTCTCGCACGAACGTCAAAAATGAGTTAATACCATTTAAGATTGGGCAAGCTACCCAGGATAGTGACCAGCCCTTGGCTTCGCATACGTCGCTGTCAACACTCCCGCCACCCACGGAATCGTCACTGGTGTCACCTGTTGAGTCCGTATCGGCTGCCGCACACTCGGTTTTACAATATTGTTTGTAATCTGCCTCAACCAATTTGGCGGCTGAATTATTGCCAGCTAGGAATGCTATCTTATCGCATCCTGGAGCGGAGCCGCTGTTGCTTGTTCCGTAGGGTTTGTCCAGCCCACCTGCGCCATCCGGCACCCGAACTTCTCTTGATGCGGTGCCGGTTGGTGAGTTCTCGGTGTCCCATATAGCATAGGTTCTGTCTACATATAATTTGTTTTGTTCGGGGTTCCAGCGTGCGTAACGTCTCGCGTCGGTTAAGTGGGATATTAATGCAGGATTATCGGCTTTATCCGAGGCTTTTCCCTTACCCGTATCTTCAGTGTAGAATGATCCGCCACAGCCGTTCTTCGGCCCGTCTGGTGTGGTAAACACATAGTTCCAAAACCAGAAAATAGCCTGTTGCGACAGAGCTATGTCGTCATCATAACCGAGCAGGCCCTTTGATTTTGCCTTTGCGATCAGATGCGTCTCAAGGCTGCCATTTTTTGGGCAAATGTATCCGCCGTCGGAGTTTATAGTGCCGTCATCGTTACACCTAACTCCACCAGCTGACGGTTTTTGCCACACGTCATTAACCATGTCTCTTAGGTCTGAATAGCCGACCATAGCTGCTAAGGCTCCTAGATCGGATTCTGTATTGCAATCTACGTAGTAGTCGGTCCCCCAGACGGGCCCATAGCTACTATCTGCGCTCAAAATGCCCACGGCCGAGCCAGTATTGAAACTTAAGTCGTCAGGTGTGGCTTCGAGTGCGCCGTTATACAAGTCGTCGGCATATTCGGCGATCGATATAGAGCTAGCAACTCCACTAAAACATGTTTTTAGTGCCATTGCTGCGGCACGTGACCTATATTCGTTCTTATAAACAGTCCAAGGATTTAGATTGCTGTCAGGCTTTCGCGCACTGGCATAGCCCAAAAAGACAGGGCTAAACACCTGAGAAACAATAAAGGTGAGGGTGAGCAGCGAGACCACCCGTCCAATAAACTTATGTTTTTTGGCCATCACGGTTATTATAGTGCACCTCAATCTAAACAACAACGCTCTCAGAACAGGGTTCTGAATGTGTGTGTAACCGTTTACACCACCGGTAAGCTATGGTTTAATGCAAGCAGAGTTGCAAAATGAAAAGTACGAAAACAATTTTTATCGCGATCCTTGCCGTATTGTTCGGGCCGCTAGTTGTTGCCTTCGCACCACAGGCGCCTATCGCCCAAGCCGCTCCGCAGTGTTTTTCTGGAAGTTTTAGCTCGACTGGCTCGACTAATGTTGTCCCCTACACTGGCAACTGCGGTGATGGTGCAGGTGGGATTATTGATGAGGCCTCAAATAACTGCTACGGCATCACTGCTGTCGGCACTCCTGTCCAGATTGATTGCAACCCTCCAAACGCTACACAGGCAGCTGGCGAGATCTCGCGGGCTCTTTGTTTCAAGATCACCGGGCAAGTTACCAACCCGGACGATCCAACGGGTGCCAAAGTTCCCAGGTATGCATCAGAAGACTGCTACCAGTGGTTTAACAGCGGCCTAACCAATATTGAGGTAAGCAACAAAGACAAGTGCTACGTTATCGACACGGCCGCTAGGTCTGCGACAGAAGAGGGCTGTTTAAAAATCTACCTGCAATCGGTGGCCGTTGCTAACTTTGATGCCCGTGCAAAAGCCGACACCACTAATACGGCTAGCCTTTCGCACACGGCTACAAGCAGCTGCACAAGTAGCCAGATATCCAGTTGTGGGTTCTTTAAGTCCTTCGTTTTGCCAGCGATTAACTTCTTGAGTGCCGGCGTTGTATTAATCGTCATAATAATGATCGTGGTCGGAGGCATTCGCTACTCTTCGGCTGGTGACAATCCGCAAGTAGCAGCGGCCGCTAAAGGACACATCTACAATGCCATCATTGCCCTGTTGTTGTACTTCTTCTTGTTTGCCCTGTTGCAGTGGATTATTCCTGGGGGTATCTTTTCTACATGATGCTTTCTTACT
>CAZTXC010000031.1:0-9992 GCA_964617855.1 uncultured Candidatus Saccharibacteria bacterium
AAGCTTAGTTAAGCGCTCTGGATCGGCCTCGACTGGGGCGGCCTTTTTGGCAATTTTTGTTGGCTTGGTGTTCTTGGCTTTCTTCTTGTCTTCTCCCACACTTACTCCTCTCGCAGCAACTGATTATAGGTTGCTAGTAAATCCTGCACACGCGGGCCATTAGCTTCGCTCTCCGCGGCTTGGATTTGTTTATGAATATCGTCTAGTTTTCGTTGTTTCCGATCAGTCTTTAAGCGCGTAATTAACGCTTCGAGCTCCTCGTCCTTTCTTGATTCATCAAGTTTGGCGTACAGCTCTTCACCTTTGAATACGATAATCTTTGCATATTCTTCGATGGACTGCAACTCTCTTCTCTCGAGAGTTTCCTTTTTGCCCTGATGTTTCATGAGGATATTGTAGAGTTGCCGAGGCTGCTCTCCAACCAACAGGTCCGCTGGGAGCTCTGCTAATCTGCTGCGAAGTCGAGGTGTAATCAGCCCCAAGGCCAGGATCTTATCCTGTAAAACAGCCTGCTCTAAGCTCGCAACTTTATCAACTTGCTCTGCTTTGTTGTGCCGTTTGCGCGGTGCGGTATCTTTTGGCGCCGACTGCATAAATTTTCGTTCAATAGTATCAAGGCTAACACCGAGAACCTCAGCTAGCTTTTGCAGATAATGCTCTTGCTCAACTGGATCTTGTAAGCGATGGATTGCTGGCACAAGTAAGTTGCCCAGGCTCGTCTTGCCCTGGGCCGAGGCAAGGTCTACTTGCTGCTGATAATAGTCGAACAGCCAATCCATAACATACACGCTTTGTTCGGTCAATTTTCGCCAGGCGGCTTTATCTTGCTTAATTAGTTCGTCTGGATCTTTACCATGTGGCACATCAATAATGGATAGCTTGAGCCCTAAGCCCTGAGCCATTGGGATGGCGCGCTCAGTGGCAGCTACACCTGCCCTGTCTTGGTCAAAAGCAAATCGCACGTCATCGGTTAGTCGCGATAGCGACTTTAGGTGGTCAAGAGTAAGCGCAGTGCCCGCAACGGCTACAACGTTGGCAACCCCGGCTTGGTGTGAAGCCACAACATCCAAGTTGCCCTCCACTACGACCGCAAAGCCCTTTTGACGAATTGCCTGCTTGGCCATGTGCAAGCCAAATAGCTGACGCCCCTTGTCATAAATAAGTGTGGTCGGGGTATTGATGTACTTTGGGGCGTTGGGTTCATCCTGCAGGATGCGCGCCGTAAACCCAACCACCCTGCCCTGACCATCGCTCAATGGCACCATAACACGCCCACGAAACATATCTCCCCAGCCATTTCGGCGCTTAGTAATGACACCGGCATCTTGCATCTCAGCCGCGGTGAAACCTTTCCTACTAAGGTAATCTTGTAGTGCATTGCCACTGGTTGGTGAGTAGCCAAACCGAAAGTCGGTAATTGTCTGCTTAGAATACGCCCGGGTGCGGCGTAGGTATGCGAGGGCTGGCTCGTACTTAAGTAGCGCGTGCTGATAAAAGCTAGCAGCCGCCTCAGCCACCGAGAAGGCTTTTTCTTTACGCTTGGCAGTAGTGCCGCTGCCTCGGCTGTAGAGCGAGATATCCAAACCGGCTTTGCGAGCCAGTATATCGAGCGAACCTCTAAAGTCTACCCCCTCCATTTCCATGACAAAGGTAAACATGGTACCACCCTTGTTACTCGAAAAGTCATGCCAAATCTGCTTTTCTGGGCTGACCATAAAACTCGCGGTTTTTTCACCAGTGAACGGGCTCAAGCCCTTGAAGTTGCGACCTGAACGTTTAAGCTCAACGTACTCACCGATGACGTCCTCTATATTAAGGCGTTGTTTTATGTCCTCCACGATGTCCATGGCTGTATTGTACTGCATTGCATCTGGGAACGTGATTTTGCACCTCTGAAGCTCTTTATGCTTAAATACTCGGTATGGAAACCCCTCGCCCAGAAGATGCTCTTGATTTCTTAAACAACTACTCCCAAAAGCGTCGTGGACCTGCGCAGCCGCTTAGGGGTAAGCGACTTGCTATGTTTATCGGTCTAGTTGCCGGTGTGTTACTCATTGTGTGGGCAATTCTAGCCTTAATGTTTGGGGGTAACGGCCTCAAGGATGACCTGCTGCGTATCAACGCTCAACAAGAAGACATGGTGCGCTGGACCAAATTGGGTACAAAAAATGCTCGTAGCACCTCGGTGCTTAATAATTCGCTCATAATGAACCAATTTTTGACTACAGACAGCAAGGACATGCGTACATATATTCTAAAAACCCTTAAAGATAAGAAAGTCGACAGCAAAGTTTCGGCTTTGAGCGACGAGGATACAGATGACATCTTAGATTCGGCAAAGTCTAACAACCGCTTTGACGACGATTTTAAGAAGGTTCTCACGCAAAAGATCACTACCTACACCAACAGCTTGATGCAAGCACGCAACAAGTCAAAGGACGCAAACCTAGACGAGATCCTCGATAGAGCGACCACAAATATTAAGACGATTACGTTTTAGCTACCTTAGCCACTAGCTCGTAACTGTGTCGAATAAGATCCTGAACTTCTTCCGTACTGAGCTGCCCACTAAGAACAACGGTGTTCCAATGTTTTTTGTTCAAATGGTAGCCGGGCATAACTGATTCATACTTTTCGCGCAGCGTAACTGCCAAAAGCGGATCACACTTCAAGCTTATGCGCACTGGGGAGGATTTTTCCGGTATGAGCGCAAACATTTTGCCAGCGTCTTTTGGGCCGACTTTGTAGACTGCCACATCCTCGCCAAATGGATAATCTAGCCAGGAGTTTGGCATGGAAAGTACGTATTCTTCAAGTTCTTTGTGGGTCATTGTGTTTATGATACCTCCCCTGCGGGATTTGGGTCCATATAGAGCGCTTTCGCGATACCTGGAAGGCTCCTCGCAGGTTCGCTGTCTGCTAGAGCCCGCTGATCGGCTAAGAACAATCGCATAAAATGAAAGCGCTGCATGACACGAAACCCACTGTCCTCGGTGCCGCTGGTTGTGGGTTGGGTATCCATATCTATGAACATGGGCATCCCTTCTAGGAACCGCTGCTTGTGGGCTAGTTCGGTTATGCGCGCTAGCTGTGCCAATGCGGTCGCGTTCTCATCGTTGCCTAGTGCGGCAGCCTTGGCCCACGAGTCATATTTAGTGGTCTGATCGAGCTCAACCATGCCCTCAAGAACAAAATACCTGATCATTTCCATGTAGCTCGAATACAGTTCTCGCACTTCTTGGTCAACTCGTTCGCTCATAGACTGTGATAATAGCCTACTCTCAACAGTAGTCAAGCATGAGCAAAACCGGTTGTTTGACAAGCTCATAACCTTGTTGATTTTTAACCTTTCCGGTCGTACGATTAGTTGTAAGAGGACGTACCAATGAACGAGACTACTATTCGGCGCCCAAGCCGAGAGACAGAGGACCAAATTGTCGAAATTTGGGAGACTGAGCTGGGTGAAGTTGGCATTCCAGTAGACAATGCTGCTATCTGGGTGTCGAGCGTGCTACTTGAAGGGATCACCGAGAGATACGGCCCCGAAGGGAGCGAGCCACTGGCGTACCATGGCCCCCAGCACACACTAGATGTCATCCGCCGCGGCCTTAGACTGTTCGGTGCGCTTCATTGCGAACTGCCTGTCGACTTTCCGGCGCGCGATGCAGGGCTGCAAGCCATTTCGGGCGCGGGCCATGATGCCTTCCACCACACAGGTAAAGATGACGAGCTCAAAAGCGCGAGTGCTACGTCCGCCGTCATGCATGCACATAAAAATAGTTACAGTAGTTGGGACATCCACCGAGTGGGTGGAGCCATCCTGGCCACAAAAGTCGGATTGAACGAGCAAGGATACATCGAGCAAACGAACATACGTCGAGGCGACCGTGATCCACTTAAACTAACTTTGGCCTATGCTGACATTAACGGCATCGCCATGGAAGGGGCCGAGCGTATGATCCGTGATGCCACCGCCCTGTTTATGGAGTCAAAAGGCTACACCAAACCACACCAAATGATCGGAGACGCAGATCAACTAGTAGCGTTCCTGGGTGGCCAGGCCAGATTCTTGCAATCACGGCTGCAAGCAATGCCAGGAGATGTAGCTTTTTACTTTAAGGACAATGAGTCGGCGGTTCGTGCTGCGCTAGTCATGTCAGAACTATTTAAACCTCGCGACTTCGCACTAAAAGCTGCCGAGTTTATGGAAGATACACCTATCATCAGAACCATGCTTCGCGGTATGTCGATTGGTTCATTGGATGATTTGACTACCTTCGTGCATGATATATTCGCCCAAGTAACCGGCTTAATTCACCGCGATAAAAACTCAGAATCGCCCGCGAGCTAGGTAAAACTGTAATTCAGCAATCGACTCGCGGATGTCATCCATTGCTCTGTGAGCTTTTTGTTTGTCAAAACTGAGCCCGTACTTTCCTTCTGCGACAATTTTCCAGGCACTCACATCTAGCATACGGTAGTGAAGTTTAGCATCCACCATCGACCAATACTTGCGAATAAAACGGCGATCTTGGTGAATAGAGTTTCCCGCCAAAACAGCTGGTTGATCGGCAAAATGCTTCTTGATTAACACCAGCAGTTGTTGCTGGATATCCGTAGCTGGAACTCCCTTCTCTACTTTTTCTAGCAAAGCATCACGACTCTCAGGAACGGTTTCCCACCAAGGATTAGCCTGTAAGAGTTTCTTAATGCTGGTGCGATCATGTTTAACAACAGCTTCATACTGATCGAGCTCGGTGAACTCCCAGTCTGTGACCAGTGCCGCAACTTCAATTATTTGATCAGTCTCGGGCTCAAGCCCGGTCATCTCAAGGTCAACCCATAGTAATTTTTGTGTTGGACTGTCCATACCTTGAGTATAGCCTACCGCACCTTAAGTGCTGCCAAGAGGCTGACAATAATAAAGATGACTAGAGTCAACCGAACCCAGTTATACACCGTGAAAAGTCTTTTCATAGGCTGAAAAGCTCGGTTTCTATGCTCAGGTTCGACACGCCGGCGTCAGAAAGCTGCGCAACCAAGGCATTCTGCATAGCCGGCGGTCCGCAAACTAGGTATTTACGACGTTGCTTGGTGTCACCGAGCCTTTTAAGAATGACCTCCGCAGTCAGCAACCCCGAGCTATCCGTTTCAACAGCAACAACCTGCAAATTCTTGAGTTTTCGCTTGAGGGCAATCAGCTCCTTCATGTAGACGGCCTCTTGTCGTTGCTTAACACTATAAAAAAGTGTGACCTTACGCTGTTTATTCTGGGTAGATAAATAAGCCAGTATAGATAAGAACGGCGTAATCCCAATGCCTCCTGCTATTAGCACGAGATCATGTTTTGTCTCATATGATGCATGACCAAAAATACCATATGGCCCGTGACAGTAAACATGATCTCCCCGATGTAATCCACCAAGCTTTGCGGTGAAGTCACCACTATTCTTCATAGATAGTCTAATAAGGCCATTCGCATCGTATGTCGATATGCTAAAGGGGTGCTCTTCGCGCGGGATAGCCTTGGAATCAAACGTTACAAACACAAATTGCCCTGGCAAATACTTGATTGCCTTACCATCTGGCATCGCCGTAACTTCCGTGACTGAACCGAGCTTACGGACTTCACAGATCTTATATCGCTTACCCCGCTGGATGTAGCGTAGCCACACAAACTTGTAAGCCCGAGCCGCCAAAGCAAGCAGTAACAAACCAAGTAACCACCCACGGAGCAGGCTATTGGTACGCACATCACTTGGCACTAACCAAATATGCAACAACAACGGTACACTAATGAACCCCATGAGGTAATGTGTACGTTTCCACCATTCATATGGAATTTTAGCCCAGTACGTAATAGCCAGCAGCACAATCGTCATCCAAAGCGCCACACTGCCCCAGGTGTAACCGGTCGTCAGCAAACCGCTAGCGGATGGTACGAGGTATGATTTCAGTATTCCAGGATAGCTCCATCGTGACAAAATCAGAAACACGGGGTGGCTCAACATAGCAATAAATGCCAGCCCTCCGTTGGTATGATGAACCCGATAGACCGTATTAAGCCCGCCAAATAACTTCTCGTAAACGCGAAATCGCGTGGAGAGCATGACGTTTAAGGCGTACAGCGTAATACCAATAACCCCCGCTAGTTTACCGATGGAGTTCAGCCAATCACTACTAACTGCATCAAGCGAGGGTTGAGCGTTCACCCATAGCAAGCTACTTACAACAACGACGAGCAGGAGTAACCATTGCCCAGGGGCCTGCCACCCCTTTGGGTGAGAAACTTGTTCTATTTTGCCCATGCTTCATACTCCTTAGCCGACGACTTAGGCATACTGAGGATGATACGTCGGTATCGTTTACGGTTGGTGGTAATAACCAGAACCTCTCGCAATTCTGGTCTCGTCCAGCCTTTCGGCTTGTGGGCATACACAAAGTCCCACCCTCTGCTTGAAATGTATGATCCAGCCATAATGACACCGGGCAAGTACGTACCGCCAATGCGTAGCTCTTTGGGGGGCCAATCCTTAAAGACATCTTTCCACTCCACCGACGTAACCGTAGATTTTGGAATGACAACTTTGCTACGGAGCGCATTGACCATTTCACGCTTGGTTAGGCGCAGCGTTAAACTATCGTCGGTAGTTGTAACTGTCATGGCTACTTCTTAGCCTCAAAGTCCAGCGCGCATGAATTAACGCAATAATGCTGTCCGCTGGGCGACGATGCGTCTTCAAAAACATGTCCAATATGCCCACCGCAGGTCTTGCAAATAACTTCAGTCCGATTCATACCGTAGCTCGTATCAGTTACCAGCTCAACTTTGCCCTGGCTAGCAACATCGGCAAAACTCGGCCATCCGGCAAGACTGGCTTGTTTTGAATGGTATTTGTCGCCACTTTTGAACAATTCAGTGCTACAGGCCGCGCAACGATAAACTCCCTCTTCGGTATTGTGCAAAAAAGCACCACTAAATGGCGCTTCGGTGCCTTTTTCAATCAACACCTTGCGCTGCTGAGCGCTTAACTTTTGTGCCCACTCCTGTTTCATACCCCTAGTATACCGGAGTCAGTTACTTCTTTTTGGTGCTTTTTACCGGCTTGGTAACCAACTGATCAGTTTTTTTGATATCTAGCTTATCTAGATGCAAACCTTTAACGCCAAAGTACACGATAGCGGCGATAGTTAAAAAACTAATGACGGTACTTAAGAATGATCCCCAAGCTAGTCGAGAGGTGCAAACCCCATTGGTCACATGCAGACACAACGCTTTGTCTGTCAAAGTAACACCACCAAAGAGTAAGCCGACTATTGGATTGATAATGTTAGCTACTAGCGAGTCGACCATGCTTTTAATAGCAGTACCCAGCACCAACCCCACGGCGAGACCGACCACTCCCTGTTCTCGCACAAACGTCATAAAACCTTTAAGCTGTTTCTCTACCATGCGTAACTCCTAATTTCTTCGATCGTCAGTATTATAAAAACTTTAGCACAAAAGTCAACTTGCAATGAGCTTGTAGAGGAAGAATCCCCCGCAACTTGCCAGGGCCGATATAGTTGCACCCCACAGCAAATCGACTACTACGACATTCAGTGGAAACCCTTTAAGGGTAGCGTAGTTTGTTAAATCGTAGGTCGCATATGTGGCCAAGCCGAATAACACACCTCGTATAATGGCAACCTTGATTGAGCCTTCTTTCAGCGCTGGTGCAACCACAAAATAGACAAGAAAAGCTATAAATGACGCGTAGAACAATCCTGCCGCACCCCAGTTAACATTTTTGGTTAATAAATGACCAAGGTTATCGGCGTAGAACTTCTTTGCAACCAAGCCTAACCAAATAGCGTCTGCGATCACAAAAGTGAGTAGAGTTGTTGCATACGCGAGTAGTGGGTTGACGTTCATACTATAATCGTAACTCTTCGAAGGCCAGTTTGAGAAGCTCCAACATGGAATTGTAGCTCGTCTTTGGATCGGTGCTATAGAGGTAGAGGACGTTATCCACAACTTCAATATTCACCTCGTACGGCAGCTCAATGAGTTTGACCATGTAGGCGGGATGCAACAACTCAAAGCTGGTGACTTGCTCAACATCATCCGCAAACACCTGGTACTTATCATTAAACTCTCGGGCTTCCATCGATATGCTGTTTAGGCCCTTAATTGTATTTTGCCAGCGCCCCTTACTCTGCCGAACCACAATATTCCCGTAGGTCTTAGGGAGTGTTGCTTGAGCAATCACGTACTTCTCGGCCGCAGATTTAACTGGTGCGTAGCTGTAGAATTGAACAGGAATATTTTTGTACGCCCCAATGATATGATTATTAACGTCTGAGTTCATGAACGTTGCTTTGCTAAACAGTTGGCCTCGCTGTGGTAGCAGCAACCAACCAAAGTCGGCGTTGTAAAAGAAGTTGTTGGCTTTAGCAAACTCGACGAGGCTGGTAGTGCGCACGTCTATACTCTCCGTAGATTGACGAATATTTTGGAGTCGCCAGGTGTTTCCAGTACGGTTGAATATCCACGTCTCCTGCCAAGCACTGCTATCGGTGTATATTTGCTTGTTATTATTATTTGTATCGAGCAGGACGTCATTTGCCTGGGCCGCTACAATTACGTCGAAGGTATCCATCTCGTTATTCGCATTATCTGTGATGTCCACAAAGTTCAAGCTATTGATCTTGGGGTTCTGAACATCGTTGCGACGCCCCATCGCCTTAAGAGCAAGCAACACCGCACTCATATGAGCGAAGTATTCAGGTTCTAGGTACGTTTGCATGCGCTTAAGATTGTAGGTGCTCCAATCCTGCTGATACATGGCGAACACCTTCGTCACATGCTCGCGTAGGCGGTCCTCAGTCCATGCAGCGTCCTTCCTAGACGCCTGGACGAGCTTATCCTTGGCGGCCTTAACTTTACCCGAAACTTTGCCGTTAAAGCCCGACTCGGCCCCTACGTAGCCAAGCAGCGAGCCAATGCCAACCAGTATCGCCCAGCCGGTAAATAACCTTGCCGACAAGACGATCAATGGAAGTGCCGTGGCGAGCCCAACCAACCGACCCTTTTGATCAGGGTGGCGTTTACGATAGCTACCAACAATTAGCGCTACAGGAAGGTATCCGAGGAAAAACAAGACCGTGTGCCAGTCACCATCACCTCCAGATCCGCCGGAGCCTCCACCCCCGCCTCCTCCTCCGCCACCACCACCGCCGCCGCCGGAGCCTCCACCCCCGCCTCGAGCTAGTAGTTGTAGAAAATCAAGTATCATGACTAAACCCTTTCTGGAGCAGTTATCCCGAGCAGTTGCAAACCAGACTTTAGTACTGCAGCGTATTGTTCAATTATTTGCATCCGAGTAGCCTCACGTGGATCATCAATAACACGGTTACCCTCGTAAAAGCGGTTAAAGGCCTGAGCTAACTCATATAGGTATGTACAAATTAAATGTGGGGCCAAATCTTCAACCGCCCGCTCAAACACCTGGCCATACTCGGTCAACTTACTCAGCAACCGGCGTTCGTCTTCGGTGATGTCAGTGATAGGTTGTGGCTTGGCTTGGATCTTACCCAGAATGCTTTTGGCACGAGCGTGAGCATATTGCAAGTAAGGCCCGCTATTGCCTTCGACGGCAACTGACTCATCAGGGTTGTAGACCACATCACCCCCCGCTCGAACCTTCAAAAAGCTGTATTTAACCGCCGCTAGGACAGTATCGGGGGTGGTATCATCCGACACGTTCTCAGCAGCTTGCTGGGCAGCCTCTAAAATGTCAGCCGCTCGTAGAATATTGCCCTTTCGGCTACTCATCTTTACTCCACCCGGTAACTTGATGACTCCGTGCGTTAGATGCCGCGTTCGTTTGGCTGCCTCCGGATAAAAGTCTTGCAGGGCGGCTAAAACAACCTTCATGTATTCAGTGATATCGTTGGCAGTAATGATGATATTTTGATCAAAATGATAGGCCTGCCACTTATGAGCTGCC
>CAZTXC010000032.1:0-9970 GCA_964617855.1 uncultured Candidatus Saccharibacteria bacterium
ACCCCTGGCGAGTCAAGATAATATCTGCCGTATGGTTGGGCCCCCAAAAGTACAACAACCCGCGACCTGCCACACCTGTACGACCATTAGGATTTAGCGGCCTCCCTTGCTCATCTCGTTGAAGCTCGCACACACTTTGCACCATGTGCGCGTACACGTTAGCTACCTCTGGCTCAGCCTCACCGGTGACCGCCTTGTCGAGTACGTGATCGGATGTGTAATATTCTGGGGCATAGCCTGGCGCTGGCACCGACCAGTCTACCTCATTGTCTGGCACCAGCAACCGTTTTGGGTAGCCATCTGGCACTTCGAATGTGGTGGCATTTACTCTCTGATTCATATTTGCTCCTTATATAGTTCGTTGACAGCTATGTATTCCTCTACAGCAGGGACCACCAAACCCCCTATCGTTAGCCCGTCACCCAAACGACGTCTCACCTCTGTACTTGACACGTCGAGATTTGGTAATGCTACATACTCAAAGCTTGTAGGCACAACAGATAGCTCATAGCCAGGCCGTTCAATGAGAATCCAATGTAATTCTCGCAGCAAAGCTTCGCCGTATTCCCAATCCAGTGCAGTATTGATGCTATCTACGCCGACTACAAAACCCACTTTCTCGACACCAGCTTGCCGTAGGGCCTGAACAGTATCGTAAGTGTTCGACGGGCGTGGCAGTCGTAATTCAAAATCGCTAATAACTACCTTGTCTCGCCAACCCTGCTCAACTGCCATTATCCCAAGCATGGCAAGACGATGCTGCTCGCCAATCAGCTCAGGTTTGTCGTTACGTTCTCCGGATGGCATAACCCAGATTGGCTTGTCTGGAAAGGACTGCGTCAACGACGCTATCGCCAAGGCGTGCGCCACTGTGGGAGGGTTAAATGCCCCGCCATATATAATAATCTCGCTTGGTACGAGTGGTGGCTGGTTTCCAGTTGGAATTTCTTTCATAGTTGCAAGATTAGCACACTTCGTGTACAATACACAATATCTAAATTGGAGTCCACAATGGAACCACAATCTACACCTGACCTTCTAGAACAGCACGGCTTTGTACGGCTGGCCGCCATAAAGCACGCAGCTGCAATCGGAGATGTCGCAACCAATGTTGAACGGTCCGTTGAGCTGGCTGAGCAAATGGAATTTGACGGCGTGGATGTGGCTGTATTTCCTGAGCTCAATCTGACTTCGTATACGTGCGGTGACATGTTCTTTGACCAAACCCTCCAGGGTGATGCTATGCAGGGCATAAGCAACTTTGCTAAAGCCACTCGCAACATGCGGCCAACGTTTGTACTGGGAGCTCCTGTTGCCGCAGGCAGCGATATGTACAATGCTGCAGCCGTAATTCGTGGCGGTGAAATCAAGGGAATCGTGCCCAAACTCCACCTTCCTAACTACGGCGAGTTCTATGAAGCTCGTTGGTTTCGCAGCGGCAAAGGCATCGACCGCAGTGTGCGAATCGGAAACCAATATGTCCGGTTAACCGCCAAGCAGGTTTTTGATATCAATAACTTAGCAACGCTAGGAGTTGAGATCTGTGAAGATATGTGGGTTCCCAAGGCGCCAAACATTGCCTTGGCTCGCAGCGACGCCAACATTATCGCCAACCTGAGCGCCAGCAACGAAGTAATTGGCAAACATCCCTACCGCCGCGATCTTATTACCTCTACAAGCGGCAGGTTGTTATGTAGCTACGTGTTCTCGAGTGCTGGCATCGAAGAATCAACTGCCGACGTTGTTATGGGCGGCGCCACGGCAATTGCTGCCAATGGCGCAATGCTAGCCGAAGGAGAGCGCTTTGTCCGGGGCAGTAACTGGATTGAGGCCGACGTTGATATCACCCACTTAATGCACGATCGTCGCAAGAGCACTACCTTTACCAGCAAAAAAAAGCCATATATGCACGTCCCCGCTTTTGGGCCGACAGCCGAGCGCACAGAACTGCTCGTCAAACCCAAAGCCCACCCATTTGTACCATCCGACCCAGAAAAGCGCACTGAACGTTGTGCGGAAATCATCGAGCAGCAAGCTAACGGACTCGCCACACGGCTCGAAAAGATGCCCCCTCAATACCGCAAGGTCGTACTTGGGCTATCTGGTGGACTGGACTCCACCCTCGCTCTTCTGGTTGCTAAACGCGCTTTCGAGATTCTTGACTTACCAATGTCCGATATCCACACAATCGGCCTGCCGAGCAAACACAGTTCCGATCGCACCCAAGACAACGCCACCCTGTTGGCGGAAGCACTTGGCACAACCCACACCATCATTCCAATTGGCGAGCAGGCCACGAACATGCTGCGTGCTGTCGGCCATGGCGGGACAGAACAAGATCTTGCCTATGAGAATACCTTTGCACGAACCCGCACCGAAACGTTATTTGCCTACTCTGCCGAGATTGACGGCCTAGTGCTTGGAACTGGTGACTTGAGTGAGCTAGCCCTAGGCTGGTGCACTTACAATGGCGACCACATGTCGCAGTACAACGTCAACTGCACCATCCCGAAAACACTGGTTCGCTACCTTGTAGCAAATGCCGCAGAGCAGATAGAAGCTGAAGATGCCCGTGCCGTACTAGCAGATATTCTTGATACTCCTGTATCGCCAGAACTAAAAGATGACCAAAACACCGAAGATGAGCTAGGCCCATACGAATTGCACGACTTCTTCCTGTATAACTTCAACCGTTTCGGAGATAAGCTCGACAAAATCGCCGTCATGGCAGACAAGGCCTTCGAAGGTGAGTACGACCCACTCTTCATCCGTAAAACAATGCGCACCTTTGTGCAAAAATGGTTCACCAGTCAATGGAAGCGTAACGTCGCTACTGACGGACCGAAGGTTGGTACCGTAGCCTTTAGTCCGCGCGGAGACTTACGCATGCCACCAGAAGCCAGCATGCGTGCTTACCTGGAGCGAGTAGAGGCCGAGATCGCTGTGCTTGAAGCATTGGCTGAGGTACAATAGCGCTATGGACACCTACGTACCACCCACGCTGACTGTTGACTGCTTAGTCTTTCGCCTCGATCCCGATACCGGGACCAAACTTGAAGTGTTACTCATCAAGCGCAACAACACACCGTTCGAAGGTGTAGAGGCAATACCTGGTGGCTACAATGCTGCCGGTGAAACCACTATCGAGGCCCACGACCGCATTCTTAGGGCCAAAGGTGGCATCCAGAAAAGTGACCTCAATTACACTGAGCAATTATTTACGTTTGATACGGTGGCGCGCGACCCAAGAGGCCATGCCGTATCGGTAGCCTACTCAAGCTTGAGCCGAGAGGCCGAGCCTAAACCCAGTAAAACCACTCAATCACCGGTCTTTGCCCCTGTGGACAACTTGCCCAAACTTGCCTTCGATCATGACGAGATAATCAAATATGCCCACAATCGTTTACGTTCCAAAATCGCGTATACCAACGTAGTCTTTGCTTTGCTACCAGAGGAATTTACGCTCACTCAACTGCAACATGCTTACGAGGCTATATTTGGGCGCGAGCTAGACAAGCGCAACTTCCGTAAAAAATTCTTGGCTTTAGGGTTGATCACGGAGACAGACAAGTTCCATTTAACGGGCGCACACCGCCCCGCCAAACTCTATCGCTTTAAAAAGCAGTCCTTGCAAACGCTCGAACGAAGTTTCGATTAATTTACCAGCTACGCACGAGCTCCATTGAGACGTCATTAAGTCGCTCAAGTTGATAAATTTTCTGAACGTCGTCAGGCCATACTACATCTGGATTATGCATAACTGACATTGCGCCAACGATTGAGGCAATACTGTCAGCATCACCGCCAAGGTTCACTGCTTCGATAACACTTTCCGGAAATTCAGGTGTCATAGCAAATGCACCATAAGCCATGACTAATGTTTCTGGTGCATAAAAGCCACCCTTCGGCGTGATTTCGATGATGCCTGATGGCGCTATGCTACCAAGTGCAGCTAGTTGCCCGAGTAATCGTGAGTTGACTGATCCTGCGCCAGGGAAGTCCATTTCATAGGTCCGAGCTACCTGATGCGCAACTTCTGGAATGCTCTCTGGAGTGTAAGCCGTGTCAGCTAAACCGAATAGCACATCTTGATGGACGAGTGATGAAACGACTGCGACATCACTGTCATGTGTCATCCGAGTAAGCTGTTCGATCTGCTCCTCACTATCCACGTCATCCCCCGGTCGCGCATAGTGCCAATAGACCAACGGGGCCATTTTCATAAGAACACCATTGCCAGCCCCGTCCGGCTCCCCGCTTTGACGCCATGACACGCCCTTTTCTAGACGCGCAATCGCTTTTCGAGTGCTGCCACCCCAACCTAAATTTGTCTCGTGGCTTGCTTGGACGTGCCGCCTGGCAATGTCATCCATATCAAACTCACCGCAAGCAATGAGAGATTCGGCTATTTCTCGAGATAACTGGGTGTCATCACTGGTGGTGCCAGCCGGATACTCGCCTAAAAATGGATTTTCTGTGATATCAACAAGGTGAGTAATGCGCCCGTAACGCTCTACTATCTGTTCGGCAGTTTTCTTTTCTACTGGCAACCCCAATGCGTCACCATACGCGACCGCTGGCAACAGGTTACCGCCCATGGTTTCTAGTCGTTCTTGGTTCATAATGTCCTCCAAAACCAAGATAGCAGACAAAGTTAGTGTTGACAATACACTTTTAGGGGAGTACTATTAGTGTTATACCAACACTAAGTAAGGAGACTTTAGATGAATGCAGCATCAATCCTCGTAGACCCAAACCGTTGTTTCTACGAGAAAGAAGAGAACGTCCGATTAAACCTTGAGGGTTTCGGCGAGTTAGCGGTAACAGGCGCCTCTCGCATAAATGGAAACTTAAACAAGTTGACCCTAGCAAGCTGGGAGGCTGATGTCCCCGTAATCGTTACAAGCGAGGCTCACCCCGACTCACCTGACGACTATTGGGGTGACGATGTTACTGCCCACTTTAGCCCGGACCCCAACTTTGTAGACACCTGGACTAAGCACGGCCGCGACGGGACACCAGGTGCCATGCTCCACCCGGAGCTATTGGTTGCCCAATTTCCAGAACGAGCTGAGCTGTTTATTAAAGGCGATGTCGTAGCTGCTTCTCCTGCCGAAGACACCAGCTACACAGGCGCTTTAGCACACAAGCGTGGCGAGACGGAGCTTCTCCCAGACTACTTAGAGCGACGCGGCATAGCCGCCCTGTACGTAGCTGGACTTGCACTTGGCAACAAGGAACACCCACTATGCGTTGACTCCACAGCTATCGACTTTGCCAAACGGGGGTTCGATGTCACGGTACTAACTGATGCTGTCGAGGCAGTTTTCCCCGAGAACCGAGCCATCAGCTTTGCAAATATGGCAAACCACGGCATTAAGCTAGCAACCACTCAAGAAGCACTAGAAATGATAGCTGCGGCTCACGAAGCCTAGACAAACGAAAGGAATTCCCATGACAGAGCATGCACCACATCATCCGATCATCACGACAGACATGAATGACGCCCTGAGCGCACGCGTCGACTTCTACAAGCCCAATATGTCACAACTAGCCTACGAGAAGCATCCAGAGGCCCAGGTAACATTCACATTCAAAGATCGCGGTAACGTTGATCTGCTGGAGCACATCGGTGTCGATGAGTTGAGTGATCGTGTCAATTCGCTCATCACGCCTGGCTTCCACGACAGTGAGTTAGCCTACTTCGCTTCACTCAAAGATCAAACTGGCGCCAGTCTGTACCGTCATGGGTACCTCGGTTACTTAGCCGCAAACTCATTCCCCGAGGTTGTTGTTGGTGAGAAGGATGGCATGTTGCATATTGAGTCAACGGGAGCGTGGCCACTTGTTACCTTTGCTGAAACCGTTGTGATGGGCGAAGTTGTGGAGGCCTACTTTAAAGGTAAAGCCAGCAAAGAAGGCTGGGATATGACCAAAGTTTATGCCGAAGGCGATCGTCGACTGAGTGAAAAGATCGCGTTGTTACACGCCAACCCAAACTTCACCTTTATGGAGTTCGGTACACGACGACACTTTAGCCTAACGTGGCATGCACATGTGCTTGGCCGTTTAGCCACCGAAGCGCCCAAAAGTCTGCTCGGTACAAGTAACCTATTCTTAGCTGATCGCTACGGGCTAAAGCCAATGGGTACCAGTGCTCACGAGATGGATATGGTATACGCAGGGCTGGCTCGCGATGATGATGACAAATTGCGCATCGCCCACAGAACCATGCTTGATGACTGGCTGGGTTTCTACGGCCCAGGCAATACCACGGGGCTAACCGACACCTTTGGGGCACGCTTTTTCTTCCGCGACCTGACCGAATCTCAGGCCGAGCAAATGTGGAGCGTCCGACAAGACTCTGGTAATCCAGTGGCACTCGGCAACCTTGCTATCAGGACCTTTACTGAGCGTGGGTTTGATCCACTTGATAGGTTGATAATCTTTAGTGATGGCTTAGATATTCCAGAAGCGATTGGTTTGGAGGACACCTTTAGGGATCAAACTAAGCCGGGTGCTGGCATCGGTACCGACATCACGTGCGACCTCGGGTTCAGCCCGACAGAAGATATTCGCGCGCTTAATATCGTCATGAAGGCCACTGCAGTCGATGGCTGGGAAACTGTTAAGTTGAGCGATGATCCGGGTAAACACACTGGCCCCGAGGATCAAATCGAACGCTATAAACGGGTCCTTGAATACGTACCGCTCGGCGACGGTGAACCACTAAACTAAACAAAGGGCCGCGGGTAGCAGTGGTGGAGCCTATTTTCGCAGCTACGAAGGAATGAGTTCATGCAAGTAAATAGGGGGACCACTGGGCAGGACCCGCGGCAGTTTATTCTTCAGTTTTTTCAGCTTCAGGAGCTGGTTCTTCTGCTTCAGCTGGCTTTTCTTCAACAGGCGCCTCGGCGTCAGCTTCTGCGGAAGTTTCCTCGACAGATGCAGCTTCTTCGGCTGGGCGGTTCTTGCGAAGCTTATCGGCGTTACGCGTCGTGCGCTCTTTTTTTGCTGGTTGTTTAACCCACGCTGGTAAAGCAATCTTTTCGGCAGTCAGCAAGCTGACAACGCGCGGTGACGGCTGAGCTCCATTCTTTAAAAATGTTTCAGTCTGCTCCTTATCAATGACAACTTCTTTAGTGTGCGGATCATAATGGCCTAGGCGAGCAATAAACTTGCCACTAGTAGGGCTCTGGTGACTATCTTGAACTACCACGCGGTAGTTAGCGTGGCCTTTGCGACCAGTACGTTGCAAACGAATTGACAGCATTACTTCTTACACATGTCCTTATAACTTCACTTTGTATTGAAACTTCGACCAATTGTACAGGGGTTGGCCCCTGTTGTCAAACCCCTACTTGTGATAGGACTTCAACGCCTCTTTTGCAGCTTCTTGTTGAGCGGCCTGTTTACTTGGCCCATCTCCCTGACCTTTGTTTACGCCATCAACAAAAACACCTACCGTAAACACCTTGTCGTGGTCGGGGCCTTCTTCGTTCAACACCTTATAGATAGGGGTAAAGCCGTCTTCGCTCTGCACAACTTCTTGTAAGTGCGATTTGGCATCCATCCAAGACCCTGTATCTAAAATCTCTTCAAACGTGCTGATGATGTTGTCAATAATGAACTTCTTAGCAGCTTCGTAGCCTTGATCTAAGTAGATGGCGCCAATGACTGCCTCGAAGGCGTTGGCCATAATTTGGGCCTTGGCACGGTCGCTGCCGCGCTTCTCCCCACGGCTTAGTCGAATTAAGTCGGCAAAATTGAGTTTGGCACCAGCTGCACCAATAGATTCGGTCCTCACAAGAGCGCTACGCCAGTTGGTGAGCACCCCTTCTGGTTCGGTATAGTTGTTATATAGATGCTCTGTGACCACGAGCTCAAGCACAGCGTCACCCAAGAACTCCAGGCGTTCGTTGTGCTCGTTAACCGTTTTCTTGTGCTCGTTCAAGTATGATCGGTGTGTAAAGGCCGTTACGAGCAGATTGATATCCGTAAAGCTAAACTTCAGGTGCTCTTGCGCCCAAAGTACGTACTTATTTACGTCCATGATTTCCTTTATCTCTAATTCGCTTGAGGGCTAAGAGCATTAATTTACCAATATCCTCGTATGCAATCAAGTCCAGTGCCTTTGGCGCCGGATGCCAGCTAATACCATTCATCCACTCTTCTTTGGTTAGGTCGTTGGTGTCGCCTTTGGCTTCCACTAAATATATCTGAGTGGTCATAAGCACTAGGCTCTGTTGGCGACGATAGCGGAAGTTAATCTTACCCAGCCAGCCGTGTACTTGCATTTCCTTCAAGCCAGTTTCTTCACCAACCTCACGTTCACATGTTTGCCGAGCCGACTCTCCGGGCTCAATATGACCTTTTGGAATAGTCCAGCGATCTTTAGCATCTTGAATAAGCAGGATCTCCACCTGCCCCTTGTCGTCTAGGCGATATACAATACCGCCACTGGTCGGTTCCCGAACCACTTCGCTGATAGCTGGTCGGCGCCGGTTGAAGTACTTCTTAAACTTTTTAACTGGTTTCGGACGTTGCATCTACTTTCTTCGCTTTCTTGGGCGCGGCCTTGCGTACCGAGGAAACTATCTCGCCGCTTTCGAGGTGCTTAAAGGCTGTACCAAGCACCCCATTGATGAACTTACTAGAGTTTTCACCACCAAAGGCCTTAGCAAGCTCTACGGCCTCATTGATGATGACTTTAGGCGGTGTTTCACCACTGAACACCAGCTCATACATGCTCATACGGAGGACGGTGCGATCGACGCGAGCAATTTGAGCAATCGGCCACTCTGGGGCGATTGGTTGAATCATCTCATCGATAGCTGAAAGATTGTTGAGGGTGCCTTCAACTAACTGACGAACAAACTCTTTGTCGTCGATCGTCTTTTCGTAACGTTCAAGATTACGCTTCATCACCTCGTCAAGGTTCAAGGCTTCGTCGTTACATTCCTGCCGAAAATCATATTCGTACAAGGACTGTAAACCGAGGATTCTGCCTAGGTGCCGGTTGGATGCCACGCGTCTCTCCTTAAGAACTTAGGTTTGTAAAGGTGTGGTGGGGTGCGCAGTTTATTTAGCTGCGGCTTTTTTACCGCTCTCGCGACGAGTGGTATACGCCTTAACAGGGCTCGAGCCATTCACACGGCGAGCCAACTTAACGACCAGGTGACTCCGACGAGTCCCGGTACGACGAGGGGTAGTTTGTTTCTTGGGTTTTCCCATGGTCGGTTATTTTCTCCTTCTCCAATGACCGAACTTACCAATCAGTATAGCTTACGCTACCCCTTATCACAAGTCCGGATTGGCCGATTATCCCTTTACAACATGTAATCTCTGTAATACACTAGGAGTATGGAAAAGGTAACCGTCAAACGCTTCAATGAATTGTTCCCTGACGATGACACCTGTCTCGACTATATATTCCAGCAAGCCTATGGCAGTATGCCTGCCTGCTCAAAGTGCGGCGTTGTGGAGCCGAGCTATTACCGCGTTCGTGGTCGCAAGTGCTACGAATGCAAGGACTGCGGTAATCAGATACATCCGCTTGGCGGTACTATCTTTCACAAATCCTCAACTTCACTTCGTGACTGGTTCTATGTCATCTACCTCTTCTCAGTATCTAAGAACGGTGTATCGGCTAAAGAGGTGGAGCGTCACTTGGGCGTAACTTACAAAACCGCCTGGCGCATTGCTAGGCAAGTCCGTGCACTTATGGCGCACGGAGGTAATGGCCCGTTGATATTAAAACGATAGAGTTAAATAACTGTAAATTGATGATAATGCCTGATTCAGATGGTGTCGTTGAAACAGATGAGACGTATGTTGGTGGTCGCAATAAGGGTGCCGGCAAAGGCTTTGCCAATAAGGAAGTTGTCTTTGGTATGGTTGAGCGTGGCGGTCGCGTTAAGGCTGAGCACGTTAAAAGTGCTGGAGCCCGAATATTACTGCCACGTTTGCG
>CAZTXC010000033.1:0-9465 GCA_964617855.1 uncultured Candidatus Saccharibacteria bacterium
AGGGCGCATCCTGGAAGTTGGCGCCCTTCGGGTTGAGCGAAATAAAATTGTGGCCACATATAATCAGCTCATTCAGCCAGAGCAACGCGTTTCGTGGTTCACGACAAAACTAACTGGCATCACCGACGAGATGGTGTGGGATGCCCCTACTTTTGCCAACATCGCCGATGAACTTGAACTGTTTATGAACGATGCGATTTTTGTAGCGCACAATGTTGGCTTCGATTATGGCTTCATACAAGCCGAGTACCAGCGACTCGGCAACGCATGGTCCAGCGATCGGCTATGCACTGTGCAGTTGTCACGTGCACTCTATCCAAAACAACGGAAGCACAACTTAGATAGCGTCATGGACGCCCACGATATACACATCCAAAACCGCCACCGTGCCCTGGATGACGCCCGGGTGATGTGGGAGTTTTACCAAAAGTGCATCGAGCAGCATGGCAATGATGTCTATAAAGCTATCGATCGGCTCACACAGCGAGTTAGCAAGTCGAAGTCCGACCCAGGCCAAAGCCTAGACTCACAAACACTTCAGCTATTTTGAACCTCTACTATATAAACCGTGGCGGCGCCTAGTCGCAACAAGTGACCCGGTAATCAGAAGCAGCCCGCCCAAGACACTCACCGCAATAACCTGCCCTGTTTTACTCAAATTGCCCGTGTCACTTTGTATGCTTGGCGTGCTAGGTGGAGATGGTGATGGATCGGGCCCAGGCTCATCGGTCGCAGCAAGTACCAGGCCAAGATCTATCGTGAGGTTATCGTAGGCGTCGCTGCCAGGATGCGTACCATCTTCCGACAGTGGCCCTTCGTAATTTACCGTGAATAGATTGGTCCGATACCGAGAATCTTCTAGAAGTAAATCTTGAGCACTCACCTCGTCAACCTCGTCGGTCGGGTCGTCGCTGCCATCCGGGGTAACCGTATACTCGGCCAGCACTCCACCGTCAAAATTATTCTCGTCAAGCTCAACAAAATAATCATTCGGTGCAACACATTGCACCAACCATCGCCCATCACTGCCAGTGGTCGTCGACTTATACAACACATCATCGCTCGTACCCGGCTCATTATCATCACCTGGCAGCATGACGTTAACTGTCACCCCCTCAAATCCCGTGTCCCCAGTATCATAACGACCATTTTGATTCCGGTCGTAAAACACAAGGTTGCCAACACTTAAACAGCTCGGCGTAACAGCTGAAACATGCGCCGAAACTACCGCCAGAGAAAGGGTCGTTGCTCGCGCATGCCAGTTGTTGGTATATGTTTCCTCGCCATCGTTGTCGTGCGTGGTCAGTTCCACTCGAATAAACCCATATTGCCCCGGGGTCAGGCTATTACTTGTAATACGAATTGCTGTTACCTGAGATGCTGTCGGGCAGCCACTCGTCCCAATCTGAGCATAGGTACAACTCCACATGCCCGTACCAACGGCTACATTGTTATTTACCTCAGTATCAATACTGGCCGGGGAGGTGTTAGTGACGTATATCTGATTAATGTGTGATGAGGTGACTGGTGTGACAGCGGTTAGGTTGTAACCACCGTCAAAGTCGCTATTTGGGGACCGGCCATCGTCATTGTAGGGGAACACATCAATACTATCGAAGGTCTTGGTCGTTCCACCGAGGTTGCCGTAGGCGAGATCATACTTGAGAACTCCATTGATTGGAATTTCGGTTTCAAGAATTTGCTTATCGATTGCGAAGGCTTGAGCCGTGGCAATAGTAACCCAGTCATCATCCAGTGGCCCCGAGGCTAGATCGTTATGGGTGGAGCTACTGTTTCGGAAAGACAGAGGGTACGTCAGTGTGTTCAGGCCGCTATCGGCTTCGACCCATGACTTGTTCTGCAGCTGCGAACCGTTTGGGATGACGCCCCCAACTTTTGCCGACACCGTAAAGCTACCAAACAAGTTTAAGTTTGAGGATGGCGTTTCTATTGAACCGCTATGGTCGAAACTAAAGTTGCCACGGTCCCAGCGTAGCGTAGTGTAGCCAATATTCGTTCTGGCTGCCGGGGTGCTGATACAACTAAAATTGGCCGCCGCGTTACAGTCTTTGATAATTGCATCGGGGTTCACTGAGGCCGATTGGTAAGACAATCCAGGAGGTAGAACATCATACATTTTCACACCCGAAACCTCGACATCGGCATTCCAAGATAAACCTGCTTTCAGGGTATACGTCCAGGTGCTGCCCAGCGTGACCGACGCGGCGGAGTCAATTGTTGGTGAACCGGGCGTATCTGATTTTTGCATGTTTGGCGTTGGCAATATGACGATTGCCCTGTCTACTAATCGTGAGCAAGCCGAACTCGTAACAGAATAGCCATCTATTGAAGCGTCACAACCAGATGTTGGACGCACCCAGGCGCCACTGTTTAACGTGGACGTTTTGTATTGCGAGTAATTTATTAGTTTTGTTCCGGCAGCCAAACCACTGTTCGCTTGTTGCGAGTAGTTAATATATAGATTCACGGAAGGTGGAATGCTCTTGGAAACCGTAAACCTCACGAGGTTAACCGCGGCCAAACCGTTGGGGTGCGTCGACGGGTCGGTCACCCAGGTGAGCCCACCGCTATCACAATCAACCGTTCGTTGTTCAGTTATGCTGCTCCAGTTCGATCCAGAACTACTAAACTCAACGGTGATATCGCCGTCCGAAATAACCGGAAACGCCGCATCTGGCGTACCCGTTTTATACCAGGAGTACCAAGTGTGCGTAGAACCACTACCCCCACTTGGTACTGCCGGTGCGGTGTGGGTAACCAGTGGGTACTTGGACTGATCAAATGCGTCACAGGAAACCCAGTCTGCCATGCCGAGGATACCGCTTGCACCAGCAACTAGTTGCGTGCCGAATCGCTGACCGGGCGCAACATAGTTATCAGATGTTGCTGGCCCGATTACCCCTTCGGACATGCTCAACACCCGCTCCGGCCCATTGGTTGTGCCGTCACCAATGAAATACTTTCCGGTGCCATTTGAAGCACCACTACCAAAGTTGAACTGCACGCACGCCTGGTTATTGCTTGGGTCGTCAATGTCTGCAGACCCGCCTGTTACTGCCACTGACCCAACTTCGTTACACCACCCAACAATCCCTGTCACACCCAGGTTCGTGTCACCTGCGGTTTGGTCAAAGGCGATGACCGAACTGTACGGATAGCTCATGCGAACAAGCTGGGTTGCCACTGGCGCCTGATTGTTCTGACCACTCGGGCTGTTGTAAACATCGTTTGTCGTCCCTGAGTTAAGGGCCCAGTAGGCGCTCGCCATCGACGACCCAGACGGGAACCAAGCTGGGCTCCAGTCAGTTCCGGTGGCGGATATAGTCACATCTGTCCCCACACCACCTGGTTGAGAGCACGACCACGTTCCGGAGTCGTGTACAGAAGTAGCCGAACCAACCGTACTTGTCGCTGAACCAACAAGATAGGTTGACGTTGTATTTGGCACGCAGTCAACGAGGGTCCCAACACCTTGGACGGGTAGCTGGTTGGCAGCGCCACTGGCTAGCTCATCTGTTAGTGAAATATCGCTTAGGTTGTCGGTATTAACACCTTTTACATACCCGTTGGTCGGGTTTTTTACCTCCACCTGGACACCCCAATCAACGCGCACCGATACTGGGTTACCCGAACCATCTCTAATTACTGTGGATGGCCCAGCCGTTTTTCTAACTTCATATTCTGCCGGCTCCGAGACAATTGTTACCGTATCGGTTGTCGATACGACTGGAACAGGGTCTTCGCCACCAGATGAATCCGGAACCATTGTGCCACTGACCGTAAACTGCACCGTGGCATCGGTATTATTTGGCACGCTAGAATCAGCCCACCAGCCCGCTGTAATGTTGAGTGTGGTGCTGGTACTTACGGTGCCGGCGTAGACGCAGGTCAGCGTCTTGCCATCAACAGAAACAGTTTTGGTGGCACAGGCACTCGGCAGTGTATTGGTCAACCAAGACACCCCACTCGCTGTCGAGGTAAGCGTACCTACAATTGTTAGGCCAGATATATAGTGCGTCTGATTATCGGTATAGTTTGGGCGAACATCAAGTACATAACTAGTAAGGTCGAGTGTAGCCACGGTATCGTTATCGCCGTTCGGGTCGAGTGCAATAAATGGCGAACTACCATCCGATACTTCATGCAAGTCTGTCGTAAAGGTGACCACCGGAGGCGCCGCCTTTACTAAATCGACTGCCACAAAAGATAAAAACAGCCCCAACACCACAAGTGGTAGTGCAGTCGCACTCCCAGCAGCAAGCCAGACCACTCGACCGAGTTTTTGTAACACCTGTTTATCTCCGTTGTTTGAACTGCTTTAAGAATACTACAGTACCGCTTGTGGTAAAAGTATCTGATTCCAGATCGGTTAAATACTATTGATCTGTAGTTGCTCATTTGTCCAAAAAGTGATACAAATTACCTGATCGCACCTGTGATCGCTCTTCGACAATCTGTTCCCCGAAAGGACCAACATGAAGTTCACCAGCAACTCGTATGGCAAGAACATCTTCGGCGCCGGTTGCGGCATCGGCATCGGTGGCCTGCTGACACACGAAGGCATATTCCTGGCTGTGAGCATCGCGCTCCTGGTCATCGGCGTCCTGCTACTGATCGACTGGGAGTGGTTGCTCGCCGTCCGCGCCGACGCCACCAGCCATCTCAAGTCCGGCGTCATCATCGACATCATCCGGCACGAGCAACCCGTTCTCATCCCACCCCAAGCTCGCCCGGTCACCACTCCGGTCACACCGGCAGTATCCAACTACTGGACAGTGGTCTTCATGGACGCGAACGGCAACACCGGTCTCCACAGCTTCAGCTTCGACCCGTCAGCCAACTACCCGCGCGGGTCGACCTTCACCCGGCCCTAGCCCGCCGGACAGCTCGGGGAGCAACCAAAGCCCTGGCACATGCCAGGCCGTGACGGGAGTGGAGCTTATGCTCTGCCATAGCCTCCACTCCCTCACGAACCACTAATTACTTGCACCAGCTGCTATACTGCTTATGACATGATAAACACTCCTCGGAACTAATATGGATCCCAACCAAATACCGGCACAGCCATCACCCGAACCTACACCCACACCAGCTCCAACCCCATCCCCGTTACAAACCGAGCCGAACCCAGCCAACCCTTCGCGCAAAAAACACCTCCTGTTATTAGCCTTACCACTATTAGTCCTTGTCGTTGTAGCTGGAGTTTTTTTGATGCGCCGAGGCAAACCCCAAGAGGCGACCAACCAGGATAAACAGGCAGTCTTCGAGAAGATCACCGCATATTCGTGGTGCACAGATGAGCTAGCAAAAGAGCACCCGGACTACACCAAAACGAGTTACCTTGCTTCTGGCGAGTATCAGTCTCAGCTTTATACCGACTATCCCACAGACCCAGAAAAAGGGACCTGGAACCTTGAACAAGCACCAGACACGTCATGGTTCATCGTGCAAAGTAACGGCGAACGGCTACCCGTCACGTTCGACAAGCAGGGTAATCTTTTTGGCGACAATAAGTGCGGCGAACTGGACAATGCAGGTAAATCAGCTGACGGTCTTCCGGTCATCACACCGAGCAAAGAAGTAGCCAAACTTATCTCCACTGTCACCAGCACGCCGTGGTCTCGCACTGACGACTTCAACCAAAATGCTGAGCCGACAAAACTACAATTCAACAAGGACTACACCTTAGTGCTTAGCTTCAGAAACGAAAGCTGCAAAGAGTCTGGCTACTGGTCCGTAGTGGACGGCAAACTTACAATGAGTTCTAATCGCGACAAATGCGATACCCGATCTGGCAGCCAAAAAGGATTGGAGTCGATCGACAACTACACCGTTAACGACAACGGCGTACTCGTCGAAGATTCATCATTCTTGTACGTACCCACGGCTAAGCACAACAGCAAGGTTTCCACGTTCAGACTCGGCACGTACACCAATGCCGCCATTGACGTGACAGTGCCTGCCGGCTTAACTTCATCATCTGCTGTAAAAACAACGGTTAAAATAACCAACACTTCCTCAAAATCTGGCTACAGCGGCGAGGTAGAAACGATGACGGTTAAATCGTTTAGTGTGTCATCTAAACCTAATGGAGAAGGCGTTGAAGCCTCTAAGCGTGTTTTTAATAATGTCACCATCGCCGACAAGCAATCTTACGAATTTGACACTACGGTCGACACGGCCACCGCGAATGTTGATGGTAGGGTGTATTTTAACGTCGAGCTACTTGGAACAAGCGATGAAGGCACCGAGAACACCTGGGGATTCTATAAGGTTATTGAGTTACCTAAAAAGTAACTGGTTGCACCAACATTAATTCATGATATAGTACCTAAATCTTCAGCACTTGTGTTGAGGATGTTTATTTACAAGCAGGGTTACCTACCAAGGAGAGTGCAATCTATGACCACTTCCGTGATGATCGCGGGCGAGACGTTCTCGTTCGACGGTGACACCGTCGAGTTCTTCGGTACCTCCGGGCGACCGATCAACGAGCGCCAGTGGCAGTTCGGCTTCGACAACGGTGACACCGTCAACTCCGAACCCGACTCGGTCCGTGGGCTGTTGGATCGCTGCATCGACCGCCAGTTCGCCAAGAACCGTGGTGCTCAGACCCACATGTTGATGATCAACCCGCTGCAGGCGGTGGTCTTCTTCCTGGAGGGAGGCATCGGTGCTCGCAAGCTCGACCGCGCCGTCTGCGAGGAGGACTGGGTCGACATCCCCGGTGTCCGCGTCAGCGGCAAGACGGTCACGCTCCGCGTGGTTCCCGGCCTCAAGGCCATCACCGCCGCCGACTTCGACGGCAACAAGCTCCCCTGATCAACTGATCGTCGGCTGGGGTGTGGTGCTTCCACTGGCTAGTGCCACACCCCATGCCCCGTAACCCTGTTTGTCACTCTACCTGGTTATTCACCACCAAGCGTCTGCTTGGCTTCGGCTGCAGCGTCGGGTTTATTATCGGTTTTGACGCCATTCTTTTTATCTAAGTAGTGCTGCGAAAAATACTGAAGTTCTTTTTTAAGTTCATCCAGTCGCGTAATCATAAAGTCATAGTTTCGTAAGTGAGCAGAGTATTTTCGGTTAGGCACCAACAGGCGCTCCAGTTTGTCATTTTTGTGCAGATATTCAACCAGACTAAAGAAGTCGCCATCGCCCGACACTATAACTGCCTTGTCGTAGTTATTAAGTTCAATCATGGTATGCAGCACCATCTCGGCATCGGTGTTGCCTTTGACGATACCGTCGTGTTCGAGGGTGTGCCGGAAAACAATCTCGTAGCCCGACTTCTGCAGGTACGTGTAAAGGTCTTCGTTGCCAGCGGTGTAACCAATGAAAATATAGGCTTTGTCGCAATTGAACTCATCCTGCAGATAGGCGCGAAACTTGCGCCAATCCAAATGCCACCCGAGGCTTCGGATGCCAACATTTAGGTTTTGACTGTCTATAAAGGCGTAGTTGCTCATGTAATAACCTGCTGATTATATCACTAGTGACAAGAGTTGTGTATCCATTACGCTTGTGGTTATATACAGATAGAATTAACGGAGAACTACCATGGCCGCCGCATCTACCAAGCATCAATTAACCTGGTACGCCCTAGCGGCGGCGAGAATTGGCCTCGGGTTCGTGTTCTTATGGGCATTCTTCGACAAGCTTTTAGGCCTGGGTTATGCAACCTGCGCCAACCCTGAAACTGGTGCTATAGCCAGGGGCTGTGAACGAGCCTGGGTTAACGGCGGTTCGCCAACTGATGGCTTTTTGAAGTTTGCTACGAAGGGACCGTTGGCAGAATTCTATCAGTCGCTGGCTGGGAATAAGTTTGTCGCGTTTTTGTTCATGGCGGGGCTGTTATTAATTGGCATCGCTTTAATAAGTGGCGTAGCCATAAAAATTGCTGCTTTCACCGGCTCGTTGTTGATGCTCATGATGTGGTCGGCAATGCTTTTGCCCGAGAATAACCCACTCATTGATGACCACATCATATACATATTCGTACTAGTAGCGATTGCTGTATCAAACGACCAACAAAAATTGGGGCTCGGCAAATGGTGGTCCAAGCAGCACTTGGTTAAAGAGAACCCGATCCTAAAATAGCCTCCGTTATTGCTGGAGAGGATCAGCTGGCGGCTGTGGTGGTATTGGTGCCTGAGGCGGGTCTGGAGCAATTGGACCCGGAGGGTTGCTGCTGTCGCCATTTGTGGACTGCTTCTTTTTAGCGAGCTTCTTCTTGATGAGCAGCGCTATCAAACCAACCAGCAATACCGCACCTAGAGTCAGCAGTACAATCACCACCGGCGACAAGCCAGAAGTATTCGATGAACTTGTGTCATCTTTTGTGGCGGTGGTATTGGCAGCATCATTCGCTCCGCCCTTTACGATGTATTTGATCTCTATCGGCACAGCAATACCATCAAGCCCTCGACCATCGACAGACACCCGAATTGCTGCCGTATCGCCATCGGTCAAGCCAACCTTGTCGACATCGAATGTGTAAACTACGCTGGTTACTCGCTCGCTTCGGCTCCACTTTTCGCTGTCGCCTATGTCTGGGCTCAGTTTCTCTTCTGTCTCTTTATTAAATCCGAAGGCCTTTAAATACACCGTGGGGCCAGACGTGTGTGTTGCTTCGTCTCGTGGTGCGGTCGCGGGTGTCGTTGGGCCCGCGTTGGCTTTTATACTGTAGTGCACCTCTTGTGGAATAGTAAATTCATCTTTATAGAGCGTATCCGCCTTCAGTTCAGGGGCTTGATCCATGCGCAAGGTGCCATCAATGGGAATACCTTCTGTATTAAATAGGTCCACTTCTTTTTTAGTTAATGACTCTAGTGTACTTGCCAGGCCATCAATATTGTTCACGTCGTAGTACGTTCCACCGCTACCACTTGCGATGCAGGATAGCTGGCTCTTCGCTTGGTCGTTCACTAGCAAACCCAGGGTGTTTATCTTAACCTTCACACCGTTTGATGTAAGGCTTTTTGCAACGTCGCAGGCGCTTGGTGTTTCACATGTGTCTAGGCCATCTGAAAGCAATATAACTGTTTTTGGGCCCTCACCGCTGAAGTCGTTTTGAACTTCTTGCAAAGCCTTGCCCATTAACGTCCAGCCCTTTGCTTGAATGCCAGCAGCAGCCGACTTGAGTTTGGCAGCATTATTTGCAGCCGGTTTAGCTAAGGACTGTGTGTCCTGGCAGCCATTGGTTTTATCGGTGTCAGGGACTGTGGCGCCATATACCCTCAGACCTACTTCACTCTCGGCAGGAATACTGTCCAACGCTTTGGTGAGGGCGGTTTTGGCCCGGTCGATTCGCGTTGTTGAGCCACCGTCTTTTGCTAGCATCGACGACGATGCATCAAGAATAAACATCAGCTGACCATTACCAGTCGCCTGGGCGGTTGGTTTTGCTACTAGAGCAATGACCGGGGTTAGAAATAAACTGACTGC
>CAZTXC010000034.1:0-4340 GCA_964617855.1 uncultured Candidatus Saccharibacteria bacterium
CAAGAAAGAAGTAACTGAGTTTGCTAAAAAGTATCCGCTACCAAGCGATATATAGTCGGAACTAAAAAAGAGCCATGATGGCTCTTTTTTAGTGCGAACCCTTCGGATTAACTCTGCTTGGCAGCAAAGTGGGTGTGCTCATAGGTTGAAGACGAAACTTCAGCCAGAATATTGCATTCCCGAAAGTGTTTTATAACCAGATAATCGTCAAGGTTCGCACCATAAGTATATCAAGCAGAAGCGACGCCGGACACCACTTTTCCTAAGAAATTTACCATTCTTCGACTTCGACTGGGGTGAAGTTCGCGGGCTCTGGCGCGTTCGTCTGGTGTGAGTTCGCGCATCACGTCGTCTGTGTACTTCATCTTGTAGCTAAAGTCGTAGGCATCGGCTTCTGAGATTGGCGGGCGTGCTTCTCGCTCCCCATCATGCGGTACGGTTATTGCATGCTGTTCAGGGATGGTGTAGCGCAGAGCAAATGCCCGACTACTATCTAACGGCTCAAGCTGAACGACCTCACAAATAGGGCAGGTGAAACGCAAATCACTTGCCCGATCGCTGTCGTAGTGGTTGACTGCTGCCTCGTTGACGTTAACTCGCACATCTTGCGAACAGTCACCACAAAACCCTTGTACCTCTGCCATGCTAAACCTCCTTACGTCTTAGAAATTTTAGCCCACTCCATACTTCATCAATCGCAACTACTTTAGTATCAACCCAGCCTAGCGGGAGGATGAGGTTGCGGAATGTTTGCTCGGTGAGGTCGGTGATAACACCACTAGTCTTTTTGGGCCAGCTCACCCACAATCCTTTGTTGATGTCCGGCAGAGAGGCATCCTTTAAGAAAGCTTGTAGCGCAGCTTGATCAATAAAAAAACCGTGCAACCAATCACATGCACGGTCGTCAGTTGGGATAATACCAGCGAGGGCTAGCTCCTCTGGGAACCAGTCGGGCGGCTCAATCACACAAACGCGATCACCGGCAACATAGCCGAGTTTGGCGACAAGTGGTTTTTTGGAATACCCAACAGTATCCGACATCGACCCTCCTGTTGAATAGTAGTATTGCAGAAAGTGGTTATGCCGGCAAGTTTAGCGAATAACTTCTGGTTCTTGCTCGAGGCTGATGCCGAACTTAGCCTTAACAGCGGCAATAATGCGGTCGCGAAAGGCGAACAAATCCGATGAACTACGAGCGTTTTCATTGACGAGCACCAAAGCTTGAGACTTCCAGGTGGCCATGCCGGTGGCCTCATCATGCGTGTCTTTGTAAAAACCTGCTTGTTCAATCAGCCAACCGGCCGACAACTTGAAAGAGCCATTGTTCATCTCCCAATTCGGTAACTCAGGGTAGTCACTCAGCAACTTTTTTGCTGTATCGGGATCGACAACTGGGTTATGGAAGAACGAGCCATTGTTACGGACGACGCTGGGGTTAGGTAACTTGATGGTTCTGATGGCAATGACGGCTTCTCGCAGCTGGGAAGGTGTTGGCCCAATAATGTCGTGCTCGTTCAGGTACGCTTCGACGTCACGATAGTACGGGGGCTTCGGGTTAGCCTTAAAGAGTTTCACTGTTATGCCGGTGACGATGTATCGGCCCTTGGCACTGGTGTTAAAGATGCTGTGACGATAGCTGAACTGGCAGTCGGCTTTCTCGATGCTAACCAGCCCTTCGGCTACGGTGTCGAAAGCGTGTACTTCGTGAATAGTGTCGCCAATTTCTTGGCCATATGCACCGATGTTTTGGATGGGAGCTGCTCCACAGGTACCCGGTATGAGACTAAGGGCTTCAATGCCTGTTAGCCCTAAATCTGTGCAATGTTTCACAAAGTCGTCCCATCTAACCCCGGAATGTCCGCGAATCATGACGTACTGATCGGTTTCACTAACTGTTTCGATGCCCTCTATTTTGTTGACCATAACCAAGCCGTCAAACCCGTCATCGGTCCAGACTATGTTGGACCCAGTGCCGATAGTTACGATACGCAGAGCTTTTTCTTTGGCAAAGCTGATGGCTTCGATCAACTCGTCTTCGGTAGTCACTTCGACTAAGTAGTTAGCCAGGCCACCAAGGCCCATCGTTGAGTAGTCTGCTAGTGAAACTCCTTCACGGATATGCATATCTGGTAGTATACCCTGATTGAAGAGCAAAAACACCTAGGCCATAATGGCCAATTGACCAAAAGTAAATAAAAGTATAAAGTAAGTTCGACTCGATAGTTGTTGAGTTGTCCTTGAACAGAGAGGATTCCAATGTCCCACGAGGCCATCATCCAGCTGGTCTTGATTGCCAGCCTCAGCGTCATCATGAGCGTCATCTGTTTGCTGTTCGCGCACAATGTGCGTGGCCGCAAGCTTCCGTTCCTGCTGGTGATCTTCCACTACATCTTCGTCATGCTGGCTGCAGGTTCCGCCATCGGCGGCATCGTGAAGGCCGGTCTCAGGGAAGGCAGCGATGTCGGCCCGGTCATGGCCGTGGCCATCATTTGGGCGGCGCTCGAAGCGCTCCTCGGAACTGCTTCCAGCTACATCGCGCTCGACGAAGCCGGCTGACACAAGGGAGAATTATGACCAATCAAGACATCGTCACCATTGCGCTCATCAGTTCCTTGAGCTTCCTCATGGCTTTCATCAGCCTGGTGTTTGCCCACTACTGTCGTGGCCGCAAGTTGATCTTCTTGCTCGTCAGCGTTCACTACCTGTTTGTGTTGCTGGCGTTCGGCAGCGCACTAGGTGGCCTGATCACCGCGACCCTCAATGGCATGGATGCAGGTGGCCCGGCCATTGGCCTGGGCGTGCTAACGATAGTTGAGATCGGCTTGGGAACGACCGGGGTGTCCGAGGCGCTGCGCCACACATAAGCCATCACATATAGCCCTCGGACTGGTCCGCGCTCGGCGGAGGCTATTAAGCTCACACGAGCAAGCCAGTCATTCCTCTCTCAACAACTATCAGTCATACACATCCATAAGTTTTCTTATGCTGACGAGACGAATTGAAGTCGAAATGTGTATAGTAGAACCATGAAAAAGCCCGTAGGTGTTTTACTAGTTGTCATTGTCATAGCTGGTGCTGTGGGTGCTGGTTTAGTGCGGCATCAATCGGAAAAGAAGAAGGTGCCAGAGGGCTACACAAAAGTCGAAGGATATAACCCTGCCGGAGTATGTGCAGCACTAATTCCGGAGTGTGGTTATTGTGCAGGAAAGGTAATTGAAGCTGCATGCTACATGCCGATAATGCGCTAGACCCCAAAGTTGCCAGTGCGCTGATCGACGTTGGCATTGCGCATCGCGTGATCGACTGCGATCCGGAGTTGGCTGATACTGCCGCGTTCTGTGAGCACTATGGTTATAAGTTATCCCAGTCGGCTAACACTATTGTGGTGGCTGCCAAAAACGAGCCGGCCTATGCTGCCTGTGTGGTACTGGCCTCAACCCGTCTAGATGTTAATAAAAAAGTGTGCCAACTATTAGGAGTAAAACGAGCCTCGTTTGCTAATGCCGAACAAACCAAAGAACTTACTGGCATGATGATTGGTGGTGTGGTTGCTGTGGGAATTTCCAACATGCCCATTTATGTCGACGCAGCAGTTATGCGACAGGATGAAGTCGTTATGGGCGGCGGTAATCGCTCCAGCAAACTGATTTTAAACCCAAGTGAGTTGAAAAAACTTCCCGGTATGGAAGTGATTGAGGGCCTAGCCAAGCCTAGCGAGGCCTAAGCAAATTGACGATGAAAACGTCGGTAGTGTGCGTTAGTGGTAGCGGTTTGTAGAGCGTCTTGTAGTGTATCAACAAGCGCATCGCCGTCGACAAATCGCTGAGTTAAAGCGCGGCCAATGTACATGGTTGCATCGCGCTTGCGCCAAAAGCCCTTGGCGTTTTCGCTGTAGGCCAAGCCGATTGGCACAATTGCCGTACGTGTTTCTGGGGCCGTGGCAAAGTACATTTCAACAATGCCGTGTTTAATTGGCTGGACCACTTTGGTGTCGACACCCTCGAGTTCTGCGGTGCGTTCACCTTCGTTATAAATCAACACATGCATGCCGTAATCCTGTGCATGAGCAACCGTCTCTGTTAGGCGACCATGGGCCTTCTTTTGTGTAGCCTTTTGCTCTGGAGTCATTGTTTCACCGTGCGGCACTTGATACTTAGTAACAAAAGCGGGGATAGCACCCATGCTGTCAATAAAGTAACGCTGGGCTTCGGCTACGGGTCTTGGGCCAATTGGGGCGTTGGGGTTGTCGCCAAACAGACGGTCAGTTGCAACTTCGACTGTTTTTCCAATCAAGCCTCGTAGTGCTTTGCGTTTTGCTGGTAGGGCCGCCTTGTGATACT
>CAZTXC010000034.1:4350-8740 GCA_964617855.1 uncultured Candidatus Saccharibacteria bacterium
GAGGCTAGGAATAAGCTAACCCCATCTTCGAGAAGTTCTTGAATTTCTTCTTCGGCCCCTGGGTCGAACACGATATCAGTCTTGCAGACCTTACCAAAGACAAAATGGACAAAACGAGCGACGCGAGGGTTTGGCTCACGGGTGTCGTAATAGTCGTAGACAGCTTCGTAATTGTCTAGCACAACATCTGGTCTGCTCATGCGAGCTAGTATAGGCTACAAACTCAGTAAAAAAAATTGCTCATGCTTACTTAACCCCGACTGCGATATAATGAGGCGTCGTACTTGCTGTACGAGAAACCTGCACCCGTAGCTCAGCTGGATAGAGCGTCTGGCTTCGGACCAGAAGGTCGGCGGTTCGAATCCGTCCGGGTGTACCAAATTGAATTATTTTACAAATAGTGTTATAGTACTGCTGTTTTCGCACACCTGTGGTGAGGAGACCCGCTAGGACGGTTCGTTCCTAGATGAACCTTGGAGGTAAAGATGGCTGATTCCCCGTTTCCCCGGGAGGCACCAAACGAGCTGGGGGCGGTCTTCGGGACGCTCATCAGTGCAATGAGTGGCGGTGGCGATCGCGGCAACGCATTCCCCCAGTCCGATGCTGAAGACATGCGCAACGGCGCACGCTTCATTCCAGGTCGAGTCACGCTCGATCGCCGCGCCGGCAAGAAGGTGGATTTCCACCACTCCTGCAGCTCATCCTGCTGCTGGTACTGGCAGTTCGACGACGGATCTCGCACCTACCACTGGGACCCGATGACGTACGACAGCATCGGCCAGCGCAACAACGGCCCTGACTGGACAAGCGAAAGCGGCACGCCGGCTGGAGCCTGCCCCGAGTGCGGCAATCCGCACACCCACGGCGGAGAGGTGAGTGCCGAGGAAGTCGGCTCCTAGCCCACACCACGAGGTTCCCGAGGGGTTGCAGAGAGCTTCAAGCTCGTCCCCTCGGGCAAAGACCTGAACCATAAGCTATGACTCATGTCATGGCACTCACGGTTGTGATAGTTATGTAGTAAGGTCTTTTCTTTATAAAGTAAAAAACACTCACGTCCTGGCAGCGCCCGACGCCTTGTCCCAGAATTGGTAGACCGTGCTGTGTACCTCCTGAGTAGTCTATGAGTAGACAGTACTAAGTCATTGGCAGTTTCACGAAAGTGCTAACGCTTGCTCCTAATAAGTAGCGAGCTTATCATCAGTGCATGGAACAGCCGACTACAGCCGAACAGAGCGTACTATCATCACCACTAGATGCATTAATTGCCGCTGCAAAATCGGACCATGCCCAGCTGTCTGAAATCTCAGAAAAGCTAGAAGCGGTAGTTACTGAACGTGATGCAGCCATTGAACAAGCCGCGCTGCCATTTATCGAACCAATACAGTCGCTCACCAGAGAGCATGCAGCCTTTGTGGCAAAAGTGGATGCCCGTGCGCTGGCTGCCCGAATTCGTCAAACGCCAATGGATAGCCTCTCGGCAGTCGCTTTGGATATTCTGCTAGCAACTAAGCACAAATCGGTCGACGAATTCGCTGCGTCTTTGAGCGCACATGTGACTGGCGAAGATCACCTCCAAGCAACTGCCGCAGAAAAAATCATTCGTGAGTTCGCTGCTTTTAGCGCCTTCAAAAATGAGTTGCCAGACGGTTCAATTGAGCCCCCACGAGTTGTCGGCGCAGTGGCGATATGGCTCATGGAGGTATTTGACGCTCAAGCTGATTGGGAGGGGAGCCCCCCTGGGACTGGCGAGTACAAACTAGCGGTCAACGCTCTGATAGGTCGGGTGACGCTCGAAAGCCTCAAGGTCATCGACAAGGATGTATCCGAGGGCCAAGGTCTTGTACCCGCAAACCTACCCGACAGGCTCGTGCTTGGCTTGGGTCAGCCTGCTCGAATTAGCACTGAGCATAACTGGGGAGAGGTCGTTACATCGTTCAGTCGGCAAGGGCGAGAAAAAGACATCACAATTTTGTCGCGCGATGTGATGGGGCGGTTTGATAGTAGTGTTGTGCCTCCCATTAGCTGGATCGATACGTACAGTCACCTGGCGGGTGAACAACGAACCATGCCTGCTTCAAAGGTAAAAAAATCGTCAGTGCTCTTATGGGGTGATCGGCTAGATACTGTTTTAGAAAGTATTGCTGCTAGTCCTGAAACTACTAGCAGTGCACGAGAGGCTATCGCGCAAGCACAACAGGAGATTCGTAGCCAAGATGGAAGCAGAGCATAGGGGCGTTTACTTCGGCGTTATTGACAACGAAGTACGGACCAAAAACATCGAAATTATTCAGCAGGCGGATGACGCCGATCAGGTTCTTGCTGCTGCGAAGCGACTTTTTGACGACACCCACTTTGGTCTGACGGCCGATCGTGTGCTTGAAGAGTTTAGTGATGACACTCTAGCTGTCGACTTAGCCGAGCACCCACACTTTGACCGCACGTTGTTCAAGGGAGTTGCTTTGTTTGAGTTAGCGAATGTTGACGAGCGGACCAAGGGTCATATAGCAGATTACATAGGTCGACTGGCCACCTATTGGCGCGGCGAAGGTGAGGTTGAGCAGGGTCGACCTTTGGTTTGGTTGACGGCCGAAGCGCTACGCGCCCATCCAAAACCGTTTATGTCGTTGTCTGAACATGTTATTCGCCTGATGATGATGCAGCGTCACGAAGCGACACGTGAGCAAATAATGCAAAAGATTGCCGAAACTAAGCAAGAGAATGTCGAAGACGACCTGCCACCAGCCGCAGAAGACATCGAATCAAAAAAACACTTTAGCATCGTTGTAGGCGATCAAGTGCTCGAAGTGCCAGATGACAGCTCCGAGGTGCTTAATACGCAATTACGCATAGACCTTACAAAGCAATTTCCAGGTCCAATTATTCGAGAGCTCGATGTGCGATTTCCAACCGATGGGGGTTACCAAGACATCATCCCACTGATAGAGAAAATTATGGAGGAGCGTAGAACTGGGTATATTCCCCCGGCAGAAGAGTTGATCAGTGGCTACGAGCGCCAGCGCAGTCGTCCGTCGATGTTTGGTATTGAGTATCCTGACGAAACGTATGAAGAAAAGCTACGAGCAGCTCGGGCACAAATTGAATGGATGCGCGATAGACGAAAGTCACCCATTCCTATGGAATTTTTTCATGAGGAATCAGAGACTTGGTACATGATTGTGCAACTAGAGTGTGACTTAGCGGTGAATACATGGCTGAGACGTGCCTACAAGGGTGACGACTCAAGCAAGAGGTTGGAAGAGCTTGATCCTGATGAAGCCGAAGCAGTTATTGCTGCCTACGACGAATATCATGATCGGTCACCCCAGTTTGGTCCTCCAGAGAACATTGAGCGACGAAGGGCGAGCCAACCCCAGTTCCTTTTTGTACATGGCTCTTGGAGGCACCCGTTGGTGACGGGTATGGAAAGCCCGCGCGACTAGGGGTATAATTCCAGCATAAACAAGGAGTCCAGGATGAATAAGCAACTTAAAGGTTTTATGGATTTTGTGCGCACCCATGGGGTGGTTGGGCTTGCAGTAGGTTTAGCGATCGGTACTCAAGTTGGCAAGGCAGTGGAAGCTATTGTCGTCAACCTAATCAACCCTTTAGTAGGCTTTATTATTGGCGACACCAAGGGGCTTGAGCAGCTGGATTGGACCATTACGTCCGGCAGCCGGTCAATGACGCTTGGCTGGGGTGCAATCCTATCAGCACTCATCACCCTCTTGGCAGTATCGGCAGTTGTTTACTGGGCCGTCAGCGGTCTCAAGCTCGACAAGTCTGACAGTAAATAGTTAAAGAACCCGAAGCTCGGGCAAGCTAAGCACTGGGCTGCCATCGGTCGACCAGTAATAGATTTCTGGATAGAGAATCTTATAGGTGTTCATGAGGCTGTTACGTAGTGTGACGTCTGTTGTGTAGAAGTGCTCCGAGGAGTATGGATTCCCAAGGCGGTAGACTGGGAGTTGGCCAGTGGCGGTCCGGAGGGATGTGTAGGCATTGATCCGCCCGCTGCCAAACTGATCCGTCCGTGGCACGTAGTTCATGTCGCCAGTTATGTCACCTCGTTGTGTTATGAGCGCAGCGACTTCGTCGGGTGTGGCGCTCGGGTCGAGTGCCTTAATAAGTGCCGCTAGGCCTGCAACGTGTGGCGCTGCGAACGAGGTGCCACTGACGACTACAACATCTCCGCTCGCATAACTTGTGGGGGCGTTAGCGGCGTGAATGCTGGACCCAGGCGCACTTATATCCAAGTTGCTCCCATAGCTCGAAAAGCTCGATCGGTGATCGCTACTGTCGGTAGCGCCAACGCCGATCACTTGGCTAGAAGAGCCTGGGTAGCAAACGTTACTCGTGTTCTCGTTACCGCTCGCAACAACAATTGTTACGC
>CAZTXC010000035.1:0-8657 GCA_964617855.1 uncultured Candidatus Saccharibacteria bacterium
GCTGAGATAGAGTCGACCCAATACCCTGCTGACAACTCGTAAATTTCTTCCCACCGACAGAACATCGTCGCCTAGATCGTACTTCGTAACAAGCATATCTATATCATCACCTGAAATCAGTTCAGAATCTCCATCCTGAAGTTTGTTCACGACTGATTCCTCGGCTTGCAGAAACAGTTCAGGGTCACCAATACTTTCGTTTGTATAAATCATTGGACAATTAAAGCACTCCTGCCAAGATCAAACAAAAGCGCTATCTATATTCAGCGAATACTGAGAAACAGCAGAACAGCTACCGCTAGCGTCATAACGACACAAGCTATACGCACAAAGACATTTGATAGTGTGCTGTTACGATACTCGCCCATGATTTCTTGATTACTTCCCACTCGTGCAATCATGTACAACAACGGCACTGCGGCAATTCCGTTAAATACTGCCGTAAAAACAAGTGCTTTGATTGGATCAATGCCGAGGAAGTTCATACCTAGTCCGACAAGTGTTGCGATTATAATAACCCCATAAAATCCGTTTGCTCGATTGAACTTTCGATAAAGCCCTTCTTTCCATCCGAGTGATTCACTGATAGCGTACGACGAAGAGCCTGCCAACACTGGCACCGCAAGCAAGCCGAGCCCGATAACTCCGACTGAGAATATCAACTTGGCAACTAGCCCGGCATTAGGAAATCCACTCACCAGTGGCTCGAGCGCCTGAGCTGCATCGGCGGCGCTGTTTATTTCTGTGATGCCTGTTTTGAACAAAGTTCCCGCGCACGCAATCACAATAAACCACGCCGTCACGCTCGCCAGCGTCATCCCCACAAGATTGTCTTTACGCAGACTCTTCAAAAAGTGCTTTGTTATCTTCGGATCCGACCCGTCCTGCGCAAGCCGTCGCTGTGATATCTCCTCTTCCACTACCTCGGACGTGTCCCAGAAAAAGAGATATGGCGAGATGGTGGTGCCAAGCATTCCCACAAAGATATACATTGTTTCTGCATTCAGATGAGGAACGGTCATAAAAGTACTCCGTAGTACCTCTCCCCAGTTTTGATCAACTAAGAACGCCGTTAGCGGATAGGCTAGTAGTGTAACCGCCAACCACTTCAGTATCTTGGCGTAGGTTTTGTAGTTTACAAAAACTACCAACGCAATAACCAGTAAGGCATAGAATATTGCCAACAGCGCAAACGGCACATCAACAAATAACTGAGTCGTAGCAGCCATGGCTCCGAGGTCGGCTCCGATGTTGACTGTATTAGCTACCACCACGAGTGCGACAGACATAAATAGAAGCCTACGGCTGTAATGCTCCTTAATCACAGAAGCTAATCCACGCCCTGTGACAGCACCAATTCGTGAACAAGATTCCTGCACCGCTAGGAGTAGCGGATACATAATAGGAAACGCCCACAGCAGACCATAACCTTGCCCTGCTCCCGCTTGAGAGTATGTCGCTATTCCTGACGGATCATCATCAGCAGCACCAGTCACAATACCAGGACCGAGAATCCGTATGAACCGACTAAATCGTTTATGACTGAGCACACTCTTTCCAAGACTTAACGCGTGGCGTTCTGTCTGCTTTATCTCGCGCTCTAACTTTCGCTCGCCTTTCGTCAGTGGGTTCAACCTCTTGGTCATAGACAGTTTGTTATTTGGCACTCTTCCGTGGTCGGAAGATTGTTCATCATGCCATGATGCTCGGATTCTATTCTGTAGAGTGGTTCCGTTTTGCTTTTTAGAGGAGCTGTAAGTTCATAGCTCTCGCAGTGCTCGCAGCCAAATGGCGACGGCGTGTAGCTTACGGGAGTATCGTCATACATAGACTCGCTATCTGCGCTTGGATACGAGCTAATTGCATCGAGGTTTGGCGGGTAATATGATCGTTTGTTGTAGTAGTCTTCCAGATCTGCGCTGATGTTTTGCATACGTGATTTCGTATTAGCATCGCTTGTCGACCTCTGTAGAACAGGTATCGATATAAATACCGCTATGATTATGAATAGAACCAAGATACAAATAACGAGATTGATAATCCAGCCTATACGCGACAGGATGACCGGACGTCCTTCTTTCTTGGCTTGCTGTTCTCCAACTATACCGATGATAAGTCCGACCAGTTGAAAGCCAACGACCGCGAGCACAATACTTATAATTCCAAGCACGTCAGTCTTCTGGGACTGATCCATCTGATGCGTGGCATGAGGGTGTGCTGCATGCTTAGTTTCCATACAGCGAGTATAGCATCTAGAGATCAGCTGAATACGGTAAGTTTTGTTCCCTACGCCTATAACTGCCCACACGCCACACCCCTTGCCTAGCGTGATTAACTTGCTATTTAATTTGTTTTAATAGATAACTTGAATGGACTTGCAATAATAAATCGGGGCTTTTTACACCAATGAACATGCCACTTTCAGAACAACGCCAAATAGAAAACGAAATGATCTTTAGGCGTCAGAATGAGAAAGTAGCAGACGATCTAGAGAACCTAGACGAATTATTAGAACAGGACGATAGCTCAGACCTAACGTGGGACGATAGCATCCCATTGGACTTCAAATGCGAATGCTCTGATGAAGACTGTGATCAACGAATCTCAATGAAAGTTAGCACCTACAAAGACATACACGCAGATAGAGATAAATTTATCATACGTCCTGATCATCAAGTTGAAGAGATTGAGGAAGTTATTGCAACAGAAGACGACTACAGTGTGGTTAAGAAAAACAACACTATTGCCGAACCTGGCAACACGTTAAATGACACAGCAGTAAACAATACATAGTGCCGCGAAAAGCAGGTCTTTCGATATACCTTGACATGTTAAATTATTATGCTATAGTTTGATTATCTGCATTTATGCAGCATCAAGAGTACGGATAGAGACCTAGCTCGATTACCCGTCAGCAACCTGCAACATGTAAGGTGCTCCACCTAGGCCAATTACATACGTAATTGGAAGGATGTAGCTGGCAAAAGCTCATCCTTCCTGAAAAGGAAGGTTTTTTAATGTCACATGAACGAAAAATTACTCCTCAGGAACAGAAGGAGATAGACGAAAGACAGGCCCGGCTTCGAGAACAGTACGACAGACCCGTCGTCGATTGGGAGCAAATGCTCGTATATGACTGCCCGCAGTGGGAGTATTGGCCGCGTAGTTTTGCAGGCGCTATGCTTCGCGGTAGCCGACTTGATGGCTCAATATATGCCGCCTATCGAGCTGAGATTCTCAGCGAGATCGTTGAGCGCTTCATTGAGTTTGCATTGAGCGATTCAACTCAGGTATCTCCCTATAAAGAATGGGTTGATAGGCAATCTCAATGAGTCCTAATAGACAGGTGACACACGACTGTAGTCATACTTGTAGCCTATTACTTGCTGAGCTAATAAGATGCAAGTCTATCCACTTGGATGTGCGTTGATGTATTGGTTGATCAACCAAATAACTACGGGGATAAAAACGACAATTGCAAATATCAGCTTGTGGCTGGATTTGATAAATGCCGCAATTAACGCCGCTAGCGCAGATAAAGCAGTTAATCCCATAAACACTAACGCGAGTGTAGCAAACAGACCTTCATTAGGATCGGCTGGAGGGCAGTATGTGCCACCGTATCCGCAGAAGAGATCAATGTGAACCTGACTTACGCACGCTATTGCTGCTATAAAAAAGAGTGCGCTAACACCAAGCAGTATCAGCGCTAGTTTGTACTTTTGTAGAAAGTTCTTCATTAACTCAATAATAACAAAACCTCTGCCTTATAGACAGAGGTCAAAGTACTTATGGTTGCGGGGGCAGGACTCGAACCTGCGACCTTTGGGTTATGAGCCCAACGAGCTGCCACTGCTCCACCCCGCGTGACAGATGAAATATCTGAATAATTGGCCTGGAGCTTCGCTAGTGTAACAGATTGCTGAACAGGGGTCAATTATCGCCCGAGCAGCAGCCTAGCGAGGCGTGAACCTTGCCGGGGAACGGCTTGGCGGCCGTCTCGGTTATGTGCAGAAGTGTTGGCAATACCAAGAAAGACATTAAAGTCTTTATTTGGGGGAGTGCCGGGAACACACAAAAGTCGCTGGTACATCAAGTTCTTAAGTGGTTGTCCGTTAACGTTGTGTGCATCCTGAGCGTAAATACTCAGCTCCCCGGGCTTGCCGCTGAACCAGGCTAATTGAGCCCATGCTGGTTTCATGCTCTCATCAATCGGACTGACGTTAATGCGTGCGCGATTTTGAGCGATTGCCGCCAGATCTAAATGGGCGCCACTAGCTAGCACTGGTAGGGCATCGTCGGCAACTTGGTCTGCCGAGTACAGGATGTCTGGAAGGGTGCATCGATCGACATCAATCGTAACCCGACAATCACCATAGACAACGCTGGTCAATGCTGCCATCCGCTGCCCAATCTCACGAAATAGCTCGGTCGGAATAGGTGTGCCGCCCTGACCTTCGACACTCGCCCAATAATGCCACTCCGAATCGTACTTGCTGACTACTTCTGACGGTGCGGCTGGGCCGCTCATAATTTCTGATGCAGGTATCATTGTTAACTCCTTAGCCAATCAATCTAACCCCAGTTGGCAACAAAAGCAACCATGAGCAACATGACAACAGAGGTGAGTAAGGAGTGGGAGTGTTGATTTTTTATGATGTTTATGCTATAATGCAATATCTTCACTTTTAGTGAAGGGAACGTTGAAAGGGGTAAGGTAATTGGTAGGTACTAGCGGTCTGAGCTCACTCATGTAGCGAGTTGAGGCCGTTAGTAACGGATCCAACTCCAACCCACTGGGAGGAAAACCAGATGAAGTTCATCAAGCGATTCAACGAGTACCGACTTGCCATCCGGCAGGTCATGTTCCGCGCCCGTCGCTACCGCATCACCGGTCGTCTCGCCCCGGAGCTGCCCAGCGTTCTCGAGTACGTTCGCGTCCTCGAAGGCATGAGCATCTTCAAGGCTCGCTGTGAACTCAACCGAGTTCGCGGGATCATCCTGCAGTCGATCGGCTTCGCCACGGGGTGGCCCATTACGAGTGCAACACTTCTCGATGTGGCACTGGATTACGCGCCGGCCAACTGCCCGCTCGGAGCATCCCTGGTCGAGGTTATCATCCTCGAGCACATGTTGTTCCCGTCAATCGAGACAGAAGTCGCGGTCGGCAAGCTGACGGCTGAGCACCTCGCGTGGGTAACCGACTACGCCATCGCGTGGGAGCCGCTCTTCTCGGACAGGATGACGGGTGCGAACATCAAGGGCCGCAAACCCACCTTCGCCCCGCGTGCCGAATAGGCACCTCCATCAACGTTCCAGCCTCGGGTCTGATCTCAACAATTACGCAGCCAGCGTAACCAACGAGATCAGGCCCAGGCAGAACAACTTATTACGGATTTATTCGTTATTACCAAGGAGTATAAAATCTCGCCAAGCCCTCAGGTTGTCGGCCCAGGTGCGTTTTTGCTGCGCAGCGTTTCGCTGCGAGCTAATGGTGAGCTGACTGGCATCAATGTCGGTAGTGTCGTCTTCGGCATCTGTTGGCCGTGGGAAGACAATCACTTTCTCGCCGGCGGCGGCTTTGTTGAACTTACGTCGGGCTTCTAGCTCTATGTAGGCATTCGATTTGTAATAGGTAATCTCGTACTTGAGCTTTTGGTTCTCAAGCTCGCGCACTTCGTTCTCTTGCTCAAGTGCAGAAATCTCTTTTTGGATGGTGTAGTTCTTCTGTATAACCTTGGCCGTACTAAGGCTGAGTGAAAAAGCAACAATCGCAAACAGATACAATGTCAGGTTGTGCGGGGCCAGCCAGCGACGCCACGAGGTGGAGTTTTTCTTTAGGTCTAAATGCATATTTGTTTGCTTGTTACGTGTAATCATTATGCCATACTGGCGCAACATCTGGTATATTTAATCTGTTACGTGACCGAGTGGTCGCGAGCAAGGGGGCGTAGCTCAGTGGTTAGAGCAGTCGGCTCATAACTGATTGGCCGTTGGTTCAAATCCAACCGCCCCCACCAATTAGATTTGAGGTGGGCAGGAACATGCGAGGTTTGTTGTGACTGAGTTTTTGAGACTGCAGAGTGAATATTTAGACGCCAACAAGCAACACATTGATGGTTTTGTTCAGCGGATAGAGGCAGCCACTACCGTCAATAGGCCCGATGTAGTTGTCTTGGGTTTTACAGGTAGTTTTGTGGGGGAAGCATCCGGTGAATTAACTGCAGCCGATTTTATTGATTACGACACAGAAACGGCCGAAGATTTAGCAGAAATAGAAAATGAAACTCTTCGACGGCTGGCTGGAATCGCGCTGATTGGGTTACAGGGGGCATACATGCAGCTGAAAATCGTCAGTGAGTATTGCGATGACCCAGATAATAGCAAGCCAGTTACCGCTGAAACGTACCAAGCTCTAATAGACCAATCGACCAGCAGGTATCGAGCATTTTTTGATCAAACTTCGGATGGAAGGCGCGTTCAGTTATCCTTTATGACATCACTATTTGATGGATCAGAGCTACGTGCAGCGGAGCTAGAGCTGACAGAAGGTGATGTGACAGAAAATCTGCACGTTATGCAAATCAATGGTGTCGCTTGTGATGTGCGTCATAAGTTTAGCTCAACCGGCGTGCCTGTAGTGGCGCGCTGTTTAAATTTGCTTCCAGAAGGGGATGGTCCGTTGCTAGTAAGCAAGTTAACTATTCCGATGTCTGGCACATATCAGACCGAAGATGAGCTAGACGCCATGCTTGCAGGCATAGCACAGCCATATTCCGGCACGCACTTAGAGGATGCAGTTGCAGACATCATAAGAGAGGCTAGGCAGATTGCACTGTTAGCGAACGAAAACCACACCCTTACTCGTACATTTGATCTATCGTTGCCGAGTGTTGAAAAGATTCAAGAGCTTTCTGGTTTAGTTGCAGACTAGTTCTTGTCGCGCTGTAATGTCTCTTGCACTTGTTGGGTAACTGGACCCACGAGAGGGAAGCTGTTAAACCGACTAACAACCCAAATTAACACTGCGATTACGATTGTACCGCCCACAAACGCGCCCAAGCCGGTTGCTAGACCTTTTAGAAAGCTCCATTTGAGCGCATCTTTGCGGCTAAAGTAGCCCATATCAAAAACGGCCTGCATTTTTCTGCCTAGCTCTAATTGTGCTTCTTCTTGTTTGCTAAGTTCAGCCATTGCCATTAGCTTAACGCAGTCAGCTAGGCCTGTACAGTCCAGCAGCGCAACCAAAAAGAGCCCCGGGTGGGGCTCTTTGTCGGTATCACCAGCGTATTTACTGGTTGTCGAAGTCGCGGCGAGGACGATCCTCACGTGGGCGTGCTTCGTTGACGGTGATAGAGCGTCCGCCAAGTTCAGAACCGTTGAGGGCCTTCTCAGCTGCTTTACCTTCGTCGTCACTCTCGAACTCAACAAAGCCGAAGCCCTTGCTGCGCTCAGTGAACTTGTCTTTGATAACGACGGCGCTGAGCACTTTACCGTGCGCAGCAAAGAGGTCGTTAAGCTCTTGATCAGTGGTGCTAAATGGTAGTCCACCGACGAATAGTTTGTATGCCATTGTTGACTACAAAACCTTTCTTATTAGTTTAGCGAAGGTCTTCGCTCGTCTACTCTGCTGCTTGACCTTTGTTCTAATAAGAATCAGAACTTTCGGGGCGAACTTCGTAATCTGCAGTTGAACCTTACAGCCCCATTAGAGCACAAAACCCCTTAAAACACAACAACAATGTGTGTTTAGCGTCCGACGAATTCTGTTACCTTAACTACTTGGTCAAGGCTTACTTTGCCTAGCGTGGCCTGCAAGTGGGTAGCTTCACCTAGCCAGTCGGGGTATTGGGCTAAAAAGTCGAGGTCAAAAATACGCTGCCAAGAGTCGGTCATCTTAGTCTGGAGTGCTTCGAGGCCAACGCCATCGGCTCGGGCTTGTTTATGCGCCTTGTAAAAGGCATCTTCGTCTTCTTCGGACGTACCAATGTAGTCACCCCCAAATAACACAGAGTGCCAGGAATCGAAGTCGGACACCAGGAATTGATCTTCGCTAGCGGCAAACTCCACACGAACTCCGGGCTGCCCGGGCAATAAATGTCCACGGCTGCGTAAGTCGGGCTTAGGCTTAAACCAAGCCCATACTGGATAGCGCCTTCCGTCGTAGTCTGGAATTCGCTCAACCATCTGCTGCATGAGCCAACGATAGGCTGGCCGAAACAGCGGGTCGGCATACCGCCCGTCGCCACGCAGCTCGCCGCGCTGTTGGGCGAGGTCCCAGGCGGCGGTGTCTTGAATTGTCCATAAGTGGTGGATTGCGGCCATTGCGGCCATTGTACTGCTAGAAGTTGCTGCAGGCTATACGTACAGCGTCTGACCAACTCGGTACAATGTGCACCAAAGCGGCAATATCTTGTACCCGGATATCCATCTGCATAGCGAGGGCTAGTTCGTGAATCATGTCGCTGGCGCGTGGCCCAACGATGCTCGCACCAAGAATATAGCCAGACGGATCGGCGATAATTTTGACGAACCCGACATCCTCGCCGGTGACAAAGCTCTTGGCTGCGACCGACAGGGGCACGCTCACCGCCTGGTACTTAACCTTTGTGCCGGCTACGTCTTGCTCGGTCACACCAATGCTGGCGACTTCTGGC
>CAZTXC010000036.1:0-8654 GCA_964617855.1 uncultured Candidatus Saccharibacteria bacterium
CTGATATAGCATTTAGCAGCAACGGAACACCTTACATCGGTTACACAGATGGCACGCGTGGTGACAAAATGTCAGTCAAACGCTTCAACGGCACGTCGTGGGAGCAGGTAGGCGCAGCCGGGTTTTCTGATGGCATCGCCGAAATAGGAGACTTAATACTTGCACCAGATAATACACCGTACGTGGTCTATGCTGACGCGGCACATAGCCAGGGCTTAACTGTTCAGCGATTCAATGGGGCCAGTTGGTCAGTTGTAGGCACAACCAACTTTTCAATCGGCAATCCAGACGGTCCGTCTATAGCTGTAGCGCCTGACGGCACACCGTACGTCGCATATCCCAATAACAGCAACGGCGCTCGAGCTGTCGTCCAACGATTCAATGGAACGACTTGGGAACTTGTCGGATCAGCAGACTTTTCTGCCGACCAAGTTGGTGGGATTAACATCGCCGTAAATTCTTCGGGCGTTCCGTACGTTATTTACACCGACGCTTCTATAGTCGGCAACAAGATACACGCCGAACGATTTGATGGCTCCGACTGGGTGACGGTCGGTACCGCTGGTTTTTCGGATGGCGCTGCGCTAGCGGAGTCGTTTCTTATTACCTATGAAGATGTTCCTTATGTAGCGTACATGGATAATGCAAACTGCAATAAGGCAACCGTCGAACGATTTAACGGCTCAACCTGGGAGGCAGTTGGGGGCAAAGGAGTTTCAGAGGGCACCAGCATAAACATATCGCTCGCCCTGACGTCCGCTGATGTACCTTACATTGCATACCGCGATACAGAACACGACGACCGCGTGATGGTGCAACGATTCAACGGAACAACCTGGGACGTTGTGGGTGATGATTACGTAAGCAGCGGTTACGGCTATAGCCCAGCGTTGGGTATGAGCAACACCAATGTGCCATACGTCATTTATGGCGATTCGACACGGTCCTTCGCAATCACTGCGCAACGGTTTGTTGGTGGCCCAGATGAACTAGCCGATCCTACCGATGCAAATCTTACAAACGCAGTGGACGGCAAGCAAGTATTTGTCGACGGCCCCTTTGGCACAGTCTTAACGTGTAGCAGTTCAGCCAAAGAAGCGAGCCTAGCAAAACAAGATTCAGGTTTTAGCTACGACACAGGCTTAACAACCTTTTGCTTCAACACCGATCGGCAAGAGCATACTATGCACCTTACAGTTGTTACAAGCCTCAAGCCAAGCCAGGTGACTTTGCGTAAATATAACAGCGCCACGCAAAACTATGCGTCGGTCAGCAACCCCACCATAAGCGAGACAACTCACAATGGGCAGCCAGCGCTTGCTATTAGTTACAGCCTGCAAGATAACGGTAGCATTGACGAGAATGCACAACGTGGTGCGATAACGGACCCTATCGGCATTGGCGTTTCGGTTGAAGTGCCTAACACGGGCATCGCCAACCCCAAAGCGGTGTTTGACGCATGGTGGCATGCGACTATCGTCAAAACCTCAGATCTTTCGAGATGAGCCGAAAGGTACTGTTTATCGCAACCGCCATTGTGCTAACAAGCATTATTGCCGCGCAGGCACCACAGGCTCAAAAAACAACTGCTACACAACCCAACAAGCCAGTGGCCTATTCAACCGACCGCCCCGATGAATCTAAAACCAACGCGAACCAGTACAGCTGGAACGGTGAGGCCGACGAGCCTAAAAAACTTCGCATTCCTAAGCTAGGAGTTGATGCCTTCGTGCAAAAAACTGGTGTCGATCAAAACAGACAAATTGCCGTGCCGACTAACATCCATTTAGCCGGTTGGTTTGCAGACAGCCAAAAACCTGGCCAACCCGGTCTAAGTATCATCGCCGGCCATGTTAGCGGTATGCAAAATGATGGCGTTTTTCGTAAGCTCTCACACCTTTCTGTGGGCGACAGTTTCGAAATTGAGGTTGGCAGCGGGAGGGCCCTTTCTTATACCGTTCTCGGCACGGTTGAGCGAAATGTAGAAGATGCCGGGAGTGCACTGTTTGCTCAAAACCCAGCTATCACGACAAATCAAGTTAATCTTATTACCTGCAGCGGCACATACAATCAACACACCAAAACCTTCGATAAGCGACTCATCGTGACGGGTGGGCTGCAATAGCCCCAAGCTTAGTTCAGCCTCCGCCTGGGCTTTGCCATCCATCGAAGCAGCTATGGACGGGCAGAAAGATCTCTCAGAACTTAAAAAAGCTTTAGCAATAATAGTTCTTCATTGTGCTTATGTTGTTATAATACGCGGGTAATGATTGACAACAAGATCCTACACTTAATGGATGCCTACTGGCGCGCAGCAAATTATCTTTCTGTCGGGCAAATTTATCTCCAAGACAATCCGCTCCTCCGTGAACCACTCCAACCTAAGCACATAAAGAACATGCTACTCGGGCACTGGGGGACAACACCAGGCCAGAACTTTATATACGTACATCTCAACCGGATTATTAATGAACATAGCTTAAACATGATGTATCTTTCAGGGCCTGGGCATGGTGGGCCATCTGTTGTAGCAAATGTCTATCTGGAAGGGACCTTCAGTGAATACTATCCAGAATTGCCACAAGACGAAGCGGGCATGAAGGAATTGTTTAAGCGATTCTCGTACCCTGGGGGTTTATCGAGTCATGTTTCACCTCAAGTTCCAGGGTCAATTCATGAAGGAGGAGAGTTAGGCTATTCACTGAGCCACGCCTTTGGTGCAGTCCTAGATAACCCAGATCTTATCGCAGCCTGTGTAGTTGGTGATGGCGAAGCAGAAACGGGACCACTCGCAACTGCCTGGCACGCTAATAAGTTCCTTAACCCGCAAACCGATGGAGTTGTATTGCCGATTCTTCACCTTAATGGGTACAAGATTAGCAACCCTACCGTCTTAGCCCGCATTAGCCATACTGAGTTGGAACGCCTATTCCAAGGTTATGGCTGGACGCCATACTTTGTAGAAGGCGATGATCCGCAAACAATGCATCGTCTAATGGCCGAGACTCTCGATAAAGTTATCAGCAAAATACAGGCCATAAAGAAACACGCCCAACATCATAACTCCCATGAACGTCCACTTTGGCCAATGATTATTCTCCGCTCGCCCAAAGGCTGGACGGGTCCAAAAGTAGTTGATGGTCAGTACATTGAAGATAATTTTAAGTCGCACCAGGTTCCCGTGCTACTTAACAAAGACCAACCAGAGCATTTAGCCATGTTGGAAAAGTGGATGAAAAGCTACAAGCCTCATGAACTTTTTGATGAGAGCGGCACATTGATGCCCGAATTGGCGGCACTTGCGCCAACCGGAAACCACCGCATGAGCGCGAACCCTCACACCAACGGCGGTAAGTTGATGCTAGACTTGGAACTCCCTGATTTCCGTGCGTATGGCGTCGATGTTACCCAGCCCGGTAGGGGTGGAGTAGGGAATGTCCATACCCTGGGTTCGTATCTGCGCGATGTTATTGCCATGAACCAAGCCAGCCGTAATTTCCGAATTTTCAGCCCTGACGAGACTATATCCAACCGCCTAGAAGCTGTTTTTGAAGCTTCTAACCGCCAGTGGATGGCGTCCATGCGCCCTCATGACGAGTACTTAGCTCCGCAGGGCGCAGTTATTGACTCAATGTTAAGTGAACATATGGCAGAGGGCTGGCTTGAGGGGTACCTATTAACAGGTCGTCATGGCGTATTGCATAGTTATGAAGCTTTTATTAGGATTGTTGACTCAATGGTCAGCCAACATGCCAAATGGCTTAAGATGTCATCTGAGTTGGCTTGGCGTAAGGATATCCCCTCACTTAACTATTTGCTAACATCGCACGTCTGGCGACAAGATCACAATGGCTTTACTCATCAAGACCCAGGATTTATCGACCACCTAGTTAATAAGAAGGCAGCCACCGCCAGAATCTATCTCCCGCCCGATGCAAACTGCTTGCTATCCGTTATGGCTCATTGCTTGCGCAGTCGAAACTACATAAACCTAACCATTTGCGGCAAGCACGACTCACCACAATGGCTCTCAATGGATCAGGCAATTGAGCATTGCACGAGAGGTGTTGGTATTTGGGATTGGGCAAGCAACGATGGCGATGGCGACCCCGATGTTGTTATGGCCTGCGCAGGGGATGTACCTACTTTAGAGACACTCGCAGCCGTTTCGATTCTTCGAGAGCATTTACGCGACATAAAAATTCGCGTCATCAATGTTGTTGACTTAATGCGATTGCAGCCTAACAGCGAACATCCCCACGGGTTAAGTGACGCAGATTACGATGAAATATTCACCAAAGATAAAGAAATAATTTTTGCCTTCCATGGGTACCCGTGGCTCATTCACCGTCTCACTTACCGTCGCCACAATCGCAATTTGCATGTGAGGGGATACAAAGAAGAGGGAACTATAACTACCGCCTTTGATATGACGGCGGTCAATAACATGGACCGTTTTAATCTGGTTATCGACGTTATCGAGCGATGTCCTATCAATACCCCAGCAGCCGCTAAGCTAAAGGAGCTCATGCAGCAAAAGTTGATTGAGCATAAAAACTACATCGTTGAACACGGCATAGATATGCCCGAAGTGCGTAACTGGAAATGGTCAGCCCCATGAGCCAACCACTTATTCTCGTCGCGAACCCAGGTAGTGCTAGCCGTAAATACGCATTGTATGAGGGGTCAACGAATATTACCAATGTCCACTTTGAAGTCGATAACAAACGGGTGGTGTGTAGTATTAATGATGGCCCGGCGGAACCTGTAGACGTTAACCACGTAACGTTCTCGCTGAGCAAGCTTGGCGAGCTATTAGTAGACAACAAATTAATAAAGGGGCTATCGGATATTCAGGCGATTGGCATTCGTGTCGTGGCCCCATCTACGTACTTCCAGCAACACCGCTACCTAGATGCTAAAGCTCTGGAGCACTTAAGGAAACAAGAGCACATCGCGCCGCTTCATGTAAGCGCCACACTGCAAGAGATCGTGCAGTTAGAAAAGCTACTCCCACGCGTTAAGATGTTTGCAATTTCGGATAGTGCATTTCATGCGACCATGCCAGAGTATGCGCGACACTATGGGATCCCGTTGAATGACGCTAAAAAGTTCGGCATCATGCGCTATGGGTACCACGGATTGTCCGTTGAGTCAGTCGTGCAGACCCTCGCAAGCTACCATTCCGTTCCTGGCAAGTTAGTCGTGTGCCACTTGGGAGGTGGAGTAAGTGTCAGTGCGGTGCTAGACGGCAAAAGCATCGACACCACCATGGGGTATTCTCCACTTGAAGGTCTATTGATGGCCACGAGGAGTGGCGACATTGACCCCTCCGCTGCCCACATCTTACAGAACGGTTTACACATTCCCGCAAGTACATTCCAAAACTACCTGAATGATCGAAGCGGCTTGCTTGGTGTCAGTGGTCTGTCGTCAGATATACGTGAACTACTGATGTATGAGAATAAAGGCAATGAGCATGCAAGCTTGGCGCTTAATATGTTCGTGTATCGAATCCAGCAAGCGATTGGCAAGATGGCTGCATCGCTCCACGGAATCGAAGCCTTAGTTTTTACAGGGACAATAGGTGAACGGTCGGCAATTATTCGTCACAGAGTCTGTCAGGACTTGCGATTTCTTGGCATAGAAACCGATTCGCATCGCAATAAGCCCAACACACTGTCTACGCCTGTTCATGCCATAAGCAAAACGGGCAGCCCCGTTACGACATCAGTGGTCAGCACCAACGAGATGTATCAGATTGCCCAGGCAACACAAGAACTCCTATAGACGGATTTTTTGGCCAAACAAAAATCTAACTTTTGCCGGGTACATACTGCGTAGTACTATAAGCATAAGGAGATTTCTCGGGGGAGTTTATTTGAGAAAAACGTTTATTTTTCGAGTGTTTACCTATCCAATACACAGCGCTAGGCAGATCGCTTTAGTTTGCTCACTTTTTCTAGTTATTCTTGGAATTTACGCACCGGCACATACCAACGCATTCTCTGGTGGTAGTGGAACCGAGGGCAGCCCATATTTAATTGCTAGCGTAGCTGACCTGTATGAGTTGAATTCATATACAGGATCAGGTCATGTTGGCAAGTATTTTAAACTAACTGCCGACATAAATCTGGATGTCGCGCCCTATAACACTGGGGCAGGCTGGACTCCAATAAGCTCCTTTTATGGCCACATAGACGGCGATAACAAGACGATAAGCAATCTATATATAAACACCAGCGGCGGGAATAAGGGGCTATTCGCTTCACTCACCGGGGCAACGGAAGTCAAAAACCTGACTATTTCTAATGCCAACATAACCGCAAGCGGCAACTACGTCGGTATCCTTGCAGGAGCTATTAGTCAGCGAACGCTCACTAGTATTACCGTCTCGGGTACTGTTTCAAACTCTGGTGTAACTGGGGGACTAGCTGGCTCACTCAGCTCCACAACCTCAGCCAATGATCTTCACTCCAGCGCCAACGTGACATCTAGTTCGTTTACAGGAGTTGGTGGGCTAATTGGTAACATGACCAGTGCAACGCTGTCTGACTCTTCTTCGACGGGTACTGTAGCGGGGGGTACGTATCGTGTTGGAGGATTAGTGGCAGACGTCGATTCGAATTCCGCTATTTATCGAAGTTACTCTACCGGTACCGTCAGCGATAGTTCTGGGGAAATTGGTGGTCTGGTGGGAGCACTTTACGGTGATATTTACGACTCCTACTCCAGGAGCACGGTTACTTCAGCCAATCTCTCAAAGGGTGGACTGGTGGGCTTCGCCAATAATGCGGGGGCCAGCATAGTCCGTTCGTATGCCACCGGCTCAATGGGCGGTTCAGGAGGGGGTCTTCTGGGGAGCTTGTACTCTGGAAGCTGTAGTAGTTCATTTTGGGATGCCACCACCACTGGCAGGTCTTCAAGTGCCTGTGGCACGAGTAAAACCACTGCCCAGATGATAGACGTTGCGACATTTACCAATACCGCCACTTCGACAGGTTTAAGTGCCGCGTGGGACTTTACTGGCAACCCTAATAACGATACAGCCGACAGCAATTACTGGAACATCGATGGATCGACCAATGGCGGCTACCCATTCTTAAATGGCTACAATGCTAATACCACGCCCAGCGTTACAAGTCTTGGTCCACCAAACCTCGTATCAACTGCCTGGACGTCAGACAATACGCCAGAACTATCGTTCACCTCGGCAGACACTGATGGAGGCGATACGGTCCAGTACAGAATCCAAATTGATGACTCATCAAACTTTGGCAGCCCAGTCGTTGATTACACCTCCGCGTTGGCAACTCCAGGTGCAATGAGTTTTACAGTAGGTCAAGCCGCAGGTAGTGGCACATATACCGTTGGCTCCAGTGGTCAAACTCTGAGTGATGCCCAGTATTACTGGCGCGTAAAAGTGCTTGATCAAAGTGCAGCAGATTCGGGCTATACTGCCGCAAATGATGGAGAGATCGCCTTCGGAATCGATACCACCACACCAACTCTGCAATCTGTGACGCCGACCGACAATGCAACCAACGTCGGGTTAGCAAATAACTTAAGTATTACTTTCTCAGAAGCCGTCTACACCAACACCGGGAATCTCACCATTAAGCGCTCTAGCGACGGCTCCATCGTTGAGGCCATACCTATCACCAGCGGACAAATCGATGGTGACAGCACGTCGACCCTTACCATTAACCCAAGCACAAATTTTGCCCAGGGCACAGGCTACTACGTGGAGATTGACAACACCGCGCTGTTTGATCGAGCTGGCTTATATTTCGCTGGCCTGAGTGGCTCATCGAGCTGGAACTTCACTAGTCATACATTAACGCCCCCAGTACTATCATCACCCAGCAGCGACTCAGAGCATAGCAACATACCAATTACACTCACCGTAACAGAAGCACCTCTAGCCGATACGCTTAAACTGACGTTCGATGGCACTAACGACTACGTACTCCAGCTCACGAACCTAAGCCCTGGCACCCACTCATTTAGCATAGACCCAGCATCACCACTCAGTACTGCTGAGGTTGCAGCGATTACAGGTGGATCGACCATTCCAGATGGAGTCTACAATATAACCGCCAGTCAACAGGATGAGACCGGCGCACCCACCATGACGTCAAGCACGGCCACAAACGTCACCATCGAACACAGCAACCCAGCGCTGAGCGCCCTTACTCCGACCAACAATGCGAGCGGTGTTGCCGTCAACGTGCAACCCAGCCTCACATTCAGCGAGCCGATGTATGTTGGATCGGGCGACATCCTAGTACGAAAAGTTTCCGACAACAGCATAAGACAATCGATACCAGTCGACGGTGGATTAGTGTCCGGCGAAGGCACATCAACAATAACCATAGACCTGGCCATCGAGTTGGATGGTGCCGTCAGATATTACCTAGAGGTTCCAGCAGGTGCGTTTGTTGATGCAGGCGGTAACGAATATGCCGGCTTTAGTGGATCGACAAGCTGGAAATTTACCACTGCAGGGAGCAGCAATGGCAAGTTGAGCGTCACGCCGAAGATCTTTAGTTTAGGCGAAGGTGACCACCAGACCATTGGGCTAACACTCGACGAACCGATTATTGCAGAGGAGCTAGAACCGAGTACCGTTATTAGAAATACAAGCAACAGCA
>CAZTXC010000037.1:0-4917 GCA_964617855.1 uncultured Candidatus Saccharibacteria bacterium
GCGCTGACGGTTGGCTACTTGGCCAACCAGACGTTCGTCGTTCTTTTTAACCGCGACAACACTCGGTGTGGTGCGATTACCCTCGGCGTTAGCAATAATCTCAGGCTGACCCGACTGCATAACAGCCATGGCCGAGTTTGTCGTGCCTAAGTCGATTCCAATAATTTTTCCCACTGCATTCCTCCTTTACTAGATGTGTTACATGCCTATAACAGGTGTATAAGAAGAGTGTAGCGAATTAGCACTCTCATGTCAAGAGTGCCAAATATTTTTTGGCAGTCAGCGCATCCGAGTGCCAGCAAAGATTTCGATGGCGGCTTTTTCTCTTTCGCGCTGAACCTCAGTGAGGCTTTTGAACTTAGTGTGATCGACTGGTTTGTGAATTGTGGCTTTCTCGTCAGGCAGCAGCGGATCGGCAGAATGAACGATCTCCAGCGCACCCCATCGTGCTTGGTGTTGAGCCTGCAACTCTTCCGCACTCTCGTCAGTCGCCGTGAAGCCGCAGAATTGCACCTCTTGATTAAAACGACAACGAACCGCAGCATGTGCGGCAGTCATAACTATTCGGTCCTCTTCGCCCCTACCATCATAGCTACGCTCCTGGGCTAACCACTCTAATGCTTTAGCAGCCTCTGTCACCTTTACGTCTCTTAATTCACAGCTGTCACAAAATAATTCACTCATAGTCAGCAAAATATAACATGTCAGTTGCGTTCACGCAAAAGCATGACTAGCCGCGTTTTACTTTAACCATTGCAGGTCGGATAACCTGGTCGCCAAGCTGCCAACCAGCCTGTAGCTCCTCTGATACAACTTCATGCTCACCATCGCCTTCTTCGGCGTGAACCGCTTCATGCAAATGCGGATTAAAATGCTCACCAATAGTTTTGATACGCTGCAGCCCTAGCCCGGCAAGGGCCTCGTCAAACTGTTTTGCAACTGACTGCACACCCTTCACGTAGTTATCTTTGGCTAATTCCTTGGGCACGTGCTGCAATGATCGCTCGAGGTTATCTATCGCTGGCAGTAGCGCCTGCAAAACTTTGGCTTTATAAAAGTCACCCATGGCGTCTTTTTCTTCTTCGTGGCGGCGACGAATGTTGAGTGCATCGGCCCGCTCTCGTTGCAGCGCATCAGTGAGCTCAGCCACTTGGGCTTCTAGCTCTTCGACGAGTTCATCTTTTGGCTGATTTTTTGGCACGTTTCTTCTCCTTGAAATACTTAGGGAATACATACTTCTCGAGCATCATGAGTAAGAAAATTATTATCGCGAACAGTGCGCCATGTACAGCGTAGTACTGAAGATCGGTTTCTCGACCATCAATTGGCCATATCTCATCCATGACAAAAATAATAAGAGCAAATAAAACACCAGAGACAACCGATCGCCTCAACAGTTCAGCAGGCGATGAATTACGAACTCGATCCTTGTTCTTTTTGTCGAAGGCCTCGAACCGTTCTATTAGGGTGCGCTTCTTATTTGCCATTCTACAAAACCTCCTCTAGCGCTTCGCCAGCTCGTTTTACCAAACCTATAACATCTCGATAACTTTGTCGAGTTGGGCCCAACACCCCAATGTAGCTGCGGTCGGAGTATGGTGAGCGGAATCGACTAATAATCAAACTTACGCCAGCTTGCGCGCCAATAGGGTTCTCCCTACCGATATACACGCTCAGCGGATCGTTAGGTGCAGCCTCTTTGAGCCACGGCTCCAAATTATCGAGTAGTCGAGCAACTTCTTGTACTTGAGCGGGGTGAATAAACTCTGGCTGTCCAAACAAGTTGCTAAGGCCAGACATGTACAGCTGGTCACCAATCGTAGCCATGCCAAGGTTATGAGTTAGCTCTACCAAAGTATCGACGGCATTCCGAATGGTGCGCTCTGGCAATCCGCCACTACTAACCCGAGCAGATAAGGCACGTTCTGCACGATTAGCTGGCGCAGCTTCTTCGTCAGCCATCTGATTCACATAATAACGATAGCCTTTGTCGGTTGGCACACGCCCCGCGCTGGTGTGCGGCTGATTAATAAAACCAAGATTCTCGAGCTCAGCCATCTCGGCGCGGATAGTAGCGCTTGATACATTAAAGAGTTTTGCCAACAACGTCGAACCTACCGGGCTCGCAACCTCGGCATACTGTTCAATGATGGCTCGCAGAATGAGCGCTTGACGATCGGTCATGGCTACAATCACTCTTAACTGAGGTAAATTATAGCAGAATTGGCAGTGTAAAGGCAAGAGTGCTAAAAGGCTGCCAACCGCTTTTGTATGTCTTGCAACAAACCTGCAGCGTGCGTACGGAGCTTCTCTTGCTCACTTGGGTGGGGCAACGTTCCCTCAACGAGCTCGTGAACACGATCCACGCACTCGGCTAAGTCTATATTGATCGCAAACATAAAGTGATCAGACCGCAGTGCTTGCTCGATTTCTTTTTCGGCGCTTCGAAGGCGACGCTTGAGCTCTACATCGGTCATTTGCCCTCTGCCCTTCAAGCGCTGCATCCAAGCCGAGAACTCTGGGGGTAACAGAAAAATACTTTTCATCCCGGGATGCAGCTTGCGGTACTTTGCCTCGCCGGCAATCTCTATTTCGTTCAAACCAACAACACCCTCACGGGCCGTGATGTCAAACTCGCGCTTGTTGCTGCCACTCACCTGCTGCTCGTGGATTAACTCCGCTTCAACATAATCGCCATGCTCCAAACCCTTGAGCACGTCCTCTTCTTTCTTAAACCAGTACGGGCCACCATCCTCCTCGAGCTTGCCGTTCGCCATTCTGGGCGGCCGCGTCGTATCCGACAGTATTATTCTGTACCCACCTTGTTTCACCAATTCATCAAACAGCGTGTTACGCCCTGCGCCTGTCGGCCCAACTACTGCTACAAGCTTTGCGCTCCGGAGCGCATCCACAGCTGCCTGGCTCGGATGATAATTTGCGAGCAGACTCTTGAATTCATCGAGATGTTTTAGACTGGGTGCTTCCATATATCAGTTATACCAGACGAAAGCAGTTTGTCCACCCCAGTTAGACCGGCTGGCCCGAAAACTGACGCATCGCTTCTAGCATTGCTTGAGCGGCTTTGCGAGCTATTTTGTCATCGTAATCAGCCCCCGAAAGAATGAGACGGATTGTCTCGGTAGCTTCCTCGACCGCATCGTTCAAGACGAAGGTCATCGATTCATCTGCCAAGGCTAGTTCGAGCGATTGCTGCGCTTCTTGCAAACGTTTTGCACGACGATCTGGTGTATGACCCATTGTTTCAAAACGCCGCAACCATTCTTCAAAACTCGGCGCCACAATATATAGTGGCGTAACCGATTTAAACCCAAGTTGACGCATCACAGGCAATACCGAAGCCACCATTGGCATTAGCGCCGGTCCCCTCGGTGGATAGCTGTTGGCACGGGTAGCATAAAACTCGCCATCGGGCCCTATGGCAATCTGCACAAACTCACCGGCCTGAAGCTCCTCATACATCCGATCGTAGTCCTTACGAAAGAAGGCATCACCAGCGTCCACTTCGCCCGGACGAATATCGCGGGTCATGTCGGACATCACAAGGTGCAATCCCAGTCGCTTAATTAGTGTTGATTTACCTACGCCCGATGGGCCGATAATAGGGACGAAGTCTACCTGCGCAATACGGTCCCTCGTCTCGGTTGAGGGTTGATAGGTAGGCTGAAGCTGCACAGCTGCAGCCAGAAATTCTTCGTGTGTCATACCCCTAGTATACCGCTAGTCACGCTTGAGCATGACCACTTTACCGAACCGTTTAAGCCGTTTTTTACCCTTGGCTTGCTTAGCCAACACCTTCTTTTTGCGAGACACATCACCACCGTACAGACCAGTCGTAACGTCCTTGCGATAGGCACTGATATCTTCGCGAGCGATGAACTTGCCACCAATAGCCGCTTGCAAAGCTACTTTAAAGTTTTGGCGCGGGATGATGTCTTTGAGCTTGCCGACTGCTTCGTGCCCAAGGCTTTGAGCCTCTGTTTTATGTACGATTACGCTCAGAGCCCCGACAATGTCACCGGCAACGTAAAAATCTACTTTTACTAAATCCTCAGCTCGGTAGTTGGCCAGCTCATAGTTAAACGAGCCATACCCGCTCGTGACGCTTTTAAGCTCGTCATAAAAGTCTGTTAGCAGATTAGCTAACGGTGCCTCAAAGCTCACCAAGGCCAGTTGGGCATCAACATAACTAAGGTTTTTATGCACACCCCGCTTGCTAGCCACCAATTGCATAACTGCCCCAACATAGTCTTTTGGCACCACAATCTCCCCCGTAATCCAGGGTTCACGAATCTCTAGAATTTTTGAAGGATCGGGCAGTTCACTAGCGCTCTTGATGTCCATCTCGCCACCATCGTTTAGGCTCACCTGGTAATCGGTGCTTGGGTTAGTGACAATCAAGCTGAGGTTATACTCACGTTCCAGTCTTTCTCGAACGATATCCATATGCAGCAACCCAAGGAATCCAACTCGCACCCCAAAGCCCAACACTGGCGAGTTTTCTGGGGTGAACTGCAAGGCTGAATCGCTCAAGCTCAGCTTTTCGATGGCGTCTTTTAGTTCCTGATAGAATTCGTTGCTTTCGGGGAAGAACCCGGCATACACAAACGGCTTAATTTCTTTGTAGCCGGGAAGTGCTTGCGCTGCAGGCTTGGCGGCCAACGTAACCGTATCGCCCACCTTGGCCTCGCGAGTCGACTTGAGGTTGGTGACAATGTAGCCAATTTCGCCGGCGCGCAGGGCAGGCGTCGATGACATCTGGGGGCGCAATGCGCCTACCTCGAGTGCCAAGCCCGTTCCACCGGTGGCCATCATCTGTAATTCGCTGTTTTTGTGTATTTCGCCGTCCACGATACGCACGTAGAGAATAACGCCCCTGTAATCGTCGTAATAACTGTC
>CAZTXC010000037.1:4927-8578 GCA_964617855.1 uncultured Candidatus Saccharibacteria bacterium
AAGGGCTCTGGTGGGTTTTGGCGCTTCACCTTTTGGGGGCGGCACTTGATCAACGACAGCGTCTAAAACCGCGTCGACCCCTTGACCAGTTTTGGCGCTGATCAGCAAGATTTCGTCCTTCGAGCACCCCAGCAAACTGATAACTTCTTCGGATACACGCTCCACATCTGCAGCCGGGAGGTCAATTTTGTTCAGGACTGGGATAATTGTAAGATCCGCGGCTATAGCCAAATAGACATTGGCCAGCGTCTGCGCCTGAATGCCCTGAGAGGCATCTACCACTAAGATAGCTCCCTCACACGCCTCTAGGCTGCGCGACACCTCATAGCTAAAGTCAACGTGTCCCGGGGTGTCTATTAAATTAAGCTCAAAGTCTTTGTAGGCCATTCTAACAGGGGCTAGCTTGATGGTAATTCCCTTTTCGCGCTCCAGGTCCATTTTGTCGAGCATCTGGGCCTTCATATCACGCTTCTGGACGGTGCCTGTCAACTCCAATAACCGATCGGCCAAGGTTGATTTGCCGTGGTCGATGTGGGCGATGATGCAGAAGTTACGGATATGATCTTGTTTCATTCCTGTCTATTCTAACAGAGGTAGCAGAATCAAGCCACCCCTGTCAGTATTATTGACAAATAAGCATAAGTGGTGTATAATACGTCTCATTGTCGAACATTCTCGGCAAGAGATTTTACAACTAGCCCTCTGATACATACTCCCAGATGTTTCGGTTGGAAACGTGCGCGCTAAAGGTGTGCGCATTTTTCCAATCGAAACAGTCGAAAGACACCAACAAGGGAGCAATCCATGAACAAGACCAGTACCACCAAGTACCGAGTGATGCGTGAAGACCGCCAGGGCGATGACCTCACCCTGACGAGCGAGGTGTGGACGGGCACGAGCATCGACGGCCTCAGCCGGCTCTACCCGCCGAGCAACGTGTTCGGCGCCGACAAGCTCGGGCACTCCGAGATCGAGGACGGCATGCTCCGCACCAGCTACCGCTTCGAGCGCCAGCTCGAGGATGGCACCTGGGAGAAGATCGCCGACCCCCGTCGCCGCATCACCCCCATGACCGCCACCGAGCGCGCAGTCTACGCGGACAACCGCCGCGACTTCCCTGGTGACTTCGTCACCTCGGACAGCTGCGAGCAGTGCGCCGACGAAGGCTGCGACGCGTGCTACCGGTGCAAGGCTTGCGACGACCGCGGCTGCCAGCTGTGCGACCCGTACTCCAAGCCGGTCTGCAGCAACTGCGATGACTTCGGCTGCCAGCGATGCGAACCGTACTGCATCGCCTGCAACAACCGAAGCGTCAGCAAGGACGGTGACGTGTGCAGCGACTGCGAGCAGTGGGCCAACACCCCCCTGTGCCTGACCTGCACCAAGCCCACCATCCTGGTCGGTGCCACGGAAGAGCACAACTCCATCTGCATGGAGTGCGCCGACTTCTACGACATCTACCGCGACTGCTGGCAGCTGTTCGCCGCCGCCATGCTCGGGCTCACCCCCGCGACCGGCGACTGGTTCGGCCCGGACGGTCACGACACGGAAGACCCCGCGTCGTTCCAGGACTACCAGTAGCAGAGGGCTTCACCAGAAGGTGGATAACGACAACGTGCGATGTGGCTTCGGCTTCATCGATCAAAACACGTATCGTTTCCACCTTCTGGCAGTCCCCAAGTTCCTGTTGCAACAACAGGGGTTTAGTGATTGACTTTAACCATAAAAAGTATTATAATACATCTAGTTTTCGTGGAGTTTCTTTACGATTACCAGTTCTTCAACAACCCAGCGAGTTCCTTAGGAGGGAACGTGAACCGAAAGCAACGAGTCAACAAGCACCTCATCCGGGTCAAGGCCTACGGCCCTCCCTACGTGGTGCTGACCGTCATGCACCGGCTGTACCTGATCGACATCGCCATCTGGCTGGCCCGACGCTGGGTCGAGCGCCCGCTCGACTCCCGACGCTTCAAGGCCGCCGCCAGCTACATCGAGAACCCCGACATGGAGCCCATCGTTCCGTCGACGATCAGCCCGGGCCAACTGGCCATCACGGAGCGATACCGTCGAGAAGCCGAGGTGAACAGGACGGTCCGCGCAGCAATTCGTCGAGACGACGAAGCCGCCGCTGCAAGCCGAACGCTCGTGCTCGGTGACCCATGGAGCGTCGTGCCCAAGAGCGACCCCAACACGACACCCTCACAGGACGGCGAATATGACTGGAGCGACGACCATGGGCAGGAAGGGCCCACCTTCCCGCACGGTGACAGGCTCCTGATCGACAGCAAGCCAGTCCCTGGCGGCTTCGACACCAGAGGTGTGCCCTTCGTCAACCCTGACGAAGCCATCTTCCCCTGCCTCAACCGCTGCGGCCGGATGGTCCACGACCAGGACGAGCTCTGCTCGGCCTGCGACAAGATCCTCTTCGCGCAGTTCCACCCCGAGGGCCCCCAGCACAAGTGCCCCCTCTGCCCCAACAAGGTGGAGATCCAGGGCGCGCTGTGCGACGGCTGCGACGACCACGTCAACGACACGGTCGTGCTCGGCAAGAAGCCGGACCTCTCCTGACCCGTCGGGAACTCGCTGCACCTCAGGAAGGTGAGAATTGATGCTTTGGACGCTACCCGCGCCCATTCCCCAAGCATCTTCTCACCTTCCTGGCAGCCCCCAAGCTCACGAATCTCGTGATTTTAGGGACTGATCACCCCATATAGATATATTGACTTTTTACTTATAATACTGTATAATTAGTTAAGTTTCTGTGGAGTTTTCACGGACACCAGTTCTTCAACAACCAGCGAGTTCCAAGGAGGGACATTGACGCAACACATCGGTTCCATGGTCGCCACCTACCACAGGGGCGTCTTCAGCATCGGCGACGCCGCCGACAGCGACGACCTGTGGTCGGACTGGAGCGAGCACACCTACCACCCGATCACCCAGCTGCTGCTGGCCGTCGGCGTGCCCAAGCACCTGCAGGACTACTCCGACCTCGCCATCGACAACATGGTCCGGGAGGGGCACATCGACCGCAACGGCCGGTTCACCTGCACCATGCAGGGCTGCAGCCTGCACGTCGCGGACGCCTACGGCCAGTGCGCCTCGCACGAGGGCGACCGCTACCCGTGGATCCAGCACGCCCACGTCTGCAGCCTGTGCACCAACCCGGTGCGGGAAGCCAACACGTTGTGCCAGGCCTGCCTCGAGGACGTCGAGCACGAGCTCGACCCCAAGCTCCCCGGCTGCTTCTCCCAGCAACCTGGTGTCGTCCGCATGAACCGTCGTCACGATCGTGACGGCCGCGGCCCGCACCGCCGGCAGAACGCCAAGGCCCTCAACCGTCAGCACTGCTGACGAACTCGCTGCCACCGGGAGGGGAAATATGTGCCTAATCGCAACAATTTCCCCTCCCTAGCAGTCCACTTATTACTACATCAGTTTTTTATACTTCTCGCTCAACCGCAATCGTACACTCGGTCACCAACGCCGCGATAGCACCTACCGCCGCCAATGCTGGCGCAATAACCGCCCCAACAACACCTAACGTTAGTGGAATCTCTATAATGGTTTTGCCCTCTTTCGACTTGATGGTAATGCGCCTAATATTACCCTCTTTGATGAGGTCTTTTACTTTCTTGACGAGCTCCTCAC